>NZ_LZKH01000083.1:0-89739 GCF_001672745.1 Mycobacterium sp. E1386 | reverse complement strand
TGATGGGCGAGCTCGACTCGCTGGACCTGGACACCGATCTCGACGATGCGGTCGTGGTCGTGGAGTGGGGCGAGGGCCTCGTCGAACGCCTCGCCGAGCGGCACCTCGACATTCGGCTGGAACGCCTCAGCGGATCCGACGTGCGGATCGCTTCGTGGCAGTGGGTGCGTTCATGAGCCTCCTGCTTGCCCTCGCCCCACTCCACGACCACGACCGCATCGTCGAGATCGGTGTCCAGGTCCAGCGAGTCGAGCTCGCCCATCAGGTCGGCGCGGTCCTGGTCCAACAGCCGGTACATGTCGACGTGGATCATCGCCGGTGCGCCGGTCCGCCGCGGCGGGTGCACCCGCGCCAGCACGTACGACGGCGAGGTGACCGGACCGTCGACGTCCATCGCCGCGGCAATCCCCTTGGCCAGCACGGTCTTTCCCGCGCCTAACGGACCGGTGAGCACCACCACGTCACCCGCGCGCAGCCCCTCGGCCAGCCGCGAGCCCAGTGCGATGGTGTCCTCGACGCGCTCCAGCGTGGCCGTGCCCTCACCCCCCACGGCGCGGCAGCCTTTCCCGCATCCACCGGGCCGCCTGCGCGGCACGGCCCGGGGTGGCCCGCTTGACCAGCCGGACCAGCCCGTCGTTGATCGCCTCCGGCTTGTCCAGCAGCGCAAGGTGACTGGCGCCCTCAACGATGACGAGCTCGGACTGCGGCAGGGAGGCCGCCATCTTGCGCGAGTATTCATCCGGGGTCAGCAGGTCGTGGTCACCGCAGGCGATCAGGGTGGGGATGCGCAGTAGGGTCCACAGGCCGGCGGTCTCGTCATGGTGTTCCAAGGCATCCAGGAACTCCACCATGGTGGGGATCGGGGTGCCGTTCATCATCCGCTGCGAGAAGGCGTCCAGGCTCCGGCTGACCTGCAAGTCGCTGAAGGAGGCCGCCCGCAGGACCGGGCCGATCAACGAGCGGGACACGTTGCGGCCGCGGTGCATCAGCTTCGGCGCGGACCGCGCGGTGAATCGGAACGCTTCCAGCGCAGGGTTTTTCAAGATCTCGCCCAGCGGCGACCTGGCAACGCCTTCCGCCGCGGAGGAAATCAGCGCGGCGCCGACGATTCGGCGCCCATACTGGCCGGGGAATTGGCGAGCGTGTGACAACACCGTCATGCCGCCCATGGAGTGCCCGACCAGCACGACCATCCCGCGCGGCGCGACGACCGCAAGCACACTCTCCAGGTCCTGGCCGAGCTGGGTCAGTGTGTAGGTTTCGGGCCCGGCCTCGCCGGATTGCCCGTGCCCGCGCTGGTCGTAGAAGACCATTCGGACGCCCGGGCCCACCTGTTCGGGCAGCCGGATCCGCTGAAAATGGAAGGCGCCCATGCGTAGACAGAATCCGTGAACGAAGACCATGGTCAACGGGGCATCCGCCGGGCCGGCTTCCCGGATCGCCAACGACACGCCGTCGGGGGTGGTTACCACGGAGCGGCGATCGTCGTCGATCGTCTCGAAATCCTCGTCGGCATAGGGATCGTCGGTGCCGCGGCTGCGCTGGATCATAGAACGGCGGGCCGAGGCTCCAACGATGGTGGCGAGGGCAGTCACCCCCGCGCCTCCCGCAAGCCAAGCCCCCTTCTGGCGCCTGCGGGTTCTCTCAGGGCTCAATGGTTTGCGCCTCGCGATAGGTCCTGGTGATGCGCCCGCGCGGGCTGGTCACCACTTCGTAGTGGATGGTGCCGAGCAGGTCGGCCCAGTCCTGCGCGGTGGGTTCCCCGCTGCTGCCGGGCCCGAACAGGATCGCCTCGTCACCCTCGGCCACGTCGGTCCGGCCGGGCCCCAGGTCGACGACGAACTGGTCCATGCAGATCCGCCCGACCCCTCGCCGCCGCTTGCCGTTGATCAGCACGTCCAATCGTCCTCCCAGCGATCGGAACACACCGTCGGCGTAGCCGATCGGCAGCAGGGCCAAATTCGTGTCCTGCTCCGCGGTCCAGGTGTGCCCATACGACACGCTCTCGCCCGCGCGAATCGACTTGACCAGCGCCACAGGGCATTTCACCGTCATGGCCGGCACCAACCCCATGTCCCCGAGTTCGGGCACCGGACTCAGGCCGTACACCGCGACGCCGGGCCGCACCAGGTCGAAGGCCAGATCGGGACGCGACATGGTGGCCGACGAGTTCGCCAGGTGCGCGACCTCGAACCGCACCCCCTGATCGCTCGCCTGTGTCAGCATGTCGCTAAAGCGTTGGGCCTGAAGGTCGTTGATGGGGTTGGCCGGTTGATCCGCGAACACCATGTGCGACATCAACCCGCGCAGGCGGACGGCTTCCTCGGCGACGGCCCGGCGCAGCGCGGTCAGCATCGAGGGATACCTGGCGGGGTGGACGCCGTTGCGGTTCAGCCCGGTGTCGACCTTGAGCGTGACCGTGGCGGTCCGGCCCGTCCGGTGCGCCGCATCCAGCAGCTCGTCCAGTTGACGCTCCGAAGAGACTGCGATCTCCACGTCGGCCAGCAGCGCGGGCCCGAAGTCGATGCCGGGCGGGTGCAGCCAGGCCAGCACCGGCGCGGTGATCCCGTCGGCGCGCAGGGCCAGCGCTTCTGCGACGGTGGCCACGCCCAGCTCGGCCGCCCCGCCGGCCAACGCCGCCCGCGCGGACGGGGTGGCACCGTGCCCGTAGCCGTCGGCCTTGACGACGGCCATCACCTGCGCGCAGCCGGCGTGCTCACACAACAACCGCACGTTGTGCTCGATGGCGCGCAGGTCCACCGCGGCCTCCCCGAGGAGGCCCGGTGTCAGCGATATCGGCGTAACGGCCACAGCCGCCATTGTCCCAGAACCAGCCCGCCCACCGCCCCGCCTCGTCGCAATGGTCACAACTGCCACATTTGTGTGGCCGATGGCTCAGTGCGCGAAGTGCTGCGCGTCGTAGTGGCCGCCGGGCTTGATCTTGTCCAGCGAGGTCAGGGCGGAAACGGCATCGTCGTGCAGCGCGCGGGCCAGGTCGGCCGAGAGCCCTTCGCGCACCACGATGCGCAGCACCGAGACATGGGTGGCGTTGTCGGGCATGGTGTACGCGGGCACCTGCCAGCCGTAGGTGCGCAGCTCGTGCGAGACGTCGAACTCCGTGTAGCCGCGGTCGCCGGCGAGCCGGAAGGCGACCACCGGAATTGCCGAACCGTCCGAGATGAGCTCGCAATGGTCACTGACCCGCAGCTGCTCGCCCAGCCACCGCGCCGTCCCGGACAGCGCCTGCATCACCTTGGTGTAGCCGTCGCGGCCCAGCCGCAGGAAGTTGTAGTACTGGCCGACCACCTGGTTGCCCGGGCGGGAGAAGTTCAGCGTGAAGGTCGGCATGTCGCCGCCGAGGTAGTTGACCCGGAACACCAGCTCGTCGGGCAGATACTCCTTGCTGCGCCACACCACGAAGCCGACACCCGGGTACGTCAGCCCGTACTTGTGGCCGCTGACGTTGATCGACACCACCCGGGGCAGCCGGAAGTCCCACTTCAGTTCGGGGTGCAGGAAGGGCACCACGAACCCGCCGCTCGCGGCGTCGACGTGCACCGGGACGTCCACCCCGCCGCCGGCCGCGAGCTTGTCCAGCGCGCCGCAGATGTCGGCGACCGGTTCCAGTTCACCGGTGTAGGTGGTGCCCAGGATCGCCACCACGCCGATGGTGTCCTCGTCGACGGCGTCGACGACCTGTTCCGGGGTGATGACGTAGCGGCCCTCCTCCATCGGCAAATAGCGGGGCTCGACGTCGAAGTAGCGACAGAACTTCTCCCACACCACCTGGACGTTGGAGCCCATCACCAGGTTGGGAGTGCGGCCCTTCCAGTCCTTGCCGACCTTCTGGCGCCACCGCCATTTCATGGCCAGCCCGCCCAGCATGACCGCCTCGCTGGAGCCGATCGTGGAAACCCCGCACGCGCTGTAGGGGTCGGCGTCGTTCAGGTCCTCGGCGTGGAACAGGTCGGCCACCATGCACACGCAGCGCTGCTCGATGGCCGCGGTCGCCGGGTACTCGTCCTTGTCGATCATGTTCTTATCGAACGTCTCGGCCATCAGCCGGCCGGCCTCCGGGTCCATCCACGTGGTGACGAACGTGGCCAGGTTCAGCCGCGAACTGCCGTCGAGCATCAGCTCGTCGTGGATGAAGCGGTAGGCGGCCTCGGGGTCCATCGATTCGTCGGGCAGCCGCAACGCGGGCACCGGGGCGGTGAACAGGCGGCCGGTGTAGGCCGGGGCGATGGCGTGGGCGGGCAGAGACGGGTGTTGGGGCACGGCGGAATCCTCTCGATAAGGCGCTATATGGCGGCCAGGGCGGCCCTGATGTGCGGCACGATGCGCGACGCCGACGTCGGCGCGTCACCGGGGCCCGGATCGGCGGCCGACAGCGCCGCGGCCCGCGCGTGGACGAAAGCGGCCGCCGCGGCGGCCTCGACCGCCGGCAGTCCCGCGGCGAGCAGCGCGCCGATCATGCCGGACAGCACGTCGCCGGAACCGGCGGTGGCCGCCCAGGATTGCCCGGCCGGGTTGAGGTACACCGGGCCGCCCGGTTCGGCGATGACGGTGACGTTGCCCTTCAGCAGCACGGTGGCGCCGAAGGTGTCGGCCAGCTTCTGGCACGCGCCGACCCGGTCGTCCCCCGGTGGGCTGCCCGCCAGGCGAGCGAATTCCCCGGCGTGCGGGGTGAGCACCGTCGGCGCGTTCCGGTTGGCGGCCAGCTCGGGGTGGGCGGCCAGGATCGTCAGCCCGTCGGCGTCCACGATCACCGGCAGGTCGGTCTCCAGCGCGAACCACAAGGCGGCGGCCCCGGTGTCGTCGGTGCCCAATCCCGGCCCGACGACCCAGGATTGGACCTTGCCGGCCGACGCGGGGGTGGGCGACGCGATCACCTCAGGCCAGTGCGCGAGCACCTCCCGGTGCGCGCTGCCGGCGTAGCGGACCATGCCGGACGTCGCCGCGACGGCGGCGCCGGTGCACAGCACGGCCGCGCCCGGATACGTCGACGAGCCGGCCATCACACCGGTCACGCCCTGGGTGTACTTGTCGTCGTGCGGCCCGGGCACCGGCCAGCGGGCGGCCACGTCGGCGGCCTCGAAACCCAGCAGGTCGGTGTCCGGCAGGTCGAGCCCGATGTCGATCAGCTTCACCCGGCCGCAGTCGGCGAGCGCGTGCACGGGTTTGAGCCCGCCGAAGGTGACCGTCAGGGCCGCCCGCACCGCGGGGCCGGTGATCGCCCCGGTGGCCACGTCGATGCCGCTGGGGATGTCGACGGCGACCACCGGGATGCCCGCGTCATTCACCGCGGCGAAAACGTCGGCCGCGGCCGGACGCAGCGGGCCGGATCCGGAAATGCCCACCACCCCGTCGATGACGAGATCGGTTGTCGGCGAGACACTTTCGACGATGCGTCCGCCTGCCTTGGTGAACGCCGCCAGCCCCTTGCGGTGCGTGCGTTCCGGGTTGAGCAGCACCGCGTCGGCGGCCGCGCCGCGCCGGCGCACGAAGGTGGCGGCCCACAGCGCGTCACCGCCGTTGTCGCCCGAGCCGACGACCGCGCACACCCGGCGCCCGGCCACCCCGCCGGTGCGGGCCCGCAGTTCGGCGAGGATCTCGGCGGCCAGCCCGAAGGCCGCGCGCCGCATCAAGGCTCCGTCGGGCAGGCTGGCCAGCAGCGGCGCCTCGGCCTGGCGGATCGCGTCTACGGAGTAGTAGTGCCGCACCAGTGCCACATTACGGGTCAGCGGCCGCGCGGCTCAGGCCGATGGCTCGGGCGAGCGGCGGCGGCGCCCCATGGCCCGCAGGCGCGCCGGGCTCAGCTGCCGGGGGTCCTGGTGCCGTGTCATCGGGTAGAAGCAGAGCCCGACGAGGATCGAGGTGAAGTGCCCGATCGCGGTGAAGTTCAGCTCAATACGGTCCATCGCGATCAACGGGAAGCCGAAGATGATGAACAGGACGCCCAGGTAGCCCCAGCGCCACGGGCGGGCGATGTGATAGGCCAGCACGGCCATCACCCCGACCAGGAAGTAGCTCACGCCGATGTCGCGGGCGTGCACCAGCCGTTCCGACGCGTCGTGTTGCTCGATCGCGAAGTAGAGCAGCCCCTCGCTGAAGTAGGTGGACAGGATGTGGGCGCTCAATCCCACTGTGAGCCAGCGTAACTGGCCCAGCCAGTGTTCGGCCGGGGCCAGGAACAACGAGAAGAGGATCAGGTACGGGGCCAGGTTGTCGCCGTCGATCCACAGCAGGCTGGAAAAGAGTACGTCGAGCGGGTCCCGCGCCAGCCCGTGGATGTTGGTGGAATGGTGCATCAGCATCGAGTGCAGTTGCCGCTGGGGCAGCCAGTGCTGCACGAGCGTCGTGATCAGCAGGACGAGCAACCACCCGTACGTCAGCGGCGCCTGGCTGACGTAGTGCCAGACGGCGAGTCCCATGCTGCGCAGTCGGGACCGCACCGGTGCTTTCGTCACGTCATTACCTTCGCACGGTTGAGTTGCTGCACCTAAGCGGCGGGCACGCCGGGCTGTTGGGCGTCGGGTCGCAAGTGCCGCCACCAGCAGGCGATGTAGAGCAGCATCGAGATCACCAGCACGACGAGCACCCAGAGCACGATGGTGATGTCGATCCAGCCACCGAACGGCGGCGAACCGGGAAGCGCGTTGCGCAACGGCACCACCGCGAAAAGCATTGCCGCGTACCAGGTCGTCATCGGCGGCTGAAACTTGCGCCGATCACGCAGCGTCTGGACCGCAACGAAGAGACCGAGCCCGGCAATGGCGATGAGCACACCGCAGATGACGATGCCGAACGCCGCCGCGCTCAGCGACCGCTGCAGAGTCACGCGGTACGGACCGAGCCCACCGCCGTTGCTGGCGGTGACCTGCCAGCCGGGAAGGTGGTTGACGAACGTGGCGGGCAAGCGCTCGGGAACGCCGCCTTCGCCCCCGTGCAAGAGTTCAACCTCGATCGGCCCCGAATCGTAGTGATCGAAGGGCCACCGTTCGATTTCACCCGCGATGGTCACCGGGACCGGAAATACGCCGGGCAGCATGCCCTTCGTCCAGGTACGACGGGTGGGCGTCGCCGCGGACCTGACCCAGAGGCTGAGGTCTTCGTTGAGGTGCTGGGTCTGCGGATCAAGCAGTGCCGATCCGGGTGAAATCGCGAGGTTGACAACAAGAACGCTGTAATTCGACTGAATGTCTTCGACCGAAAATGTCGCCGTACTCGTATTGCCCCCGGCCGCGACTTCCGCCCGGTGATGCGCCGTCCGGCTTTGGGCGTACAGCGCAACCGACGCGACGTATGCCGCAAGGATGGACACGACGAGACCTACGACTGCGAACCTCATACGGGGTTCGCCGGCGCCGCAGTCACCTCGGGCCTCAGATGCCGCCACCAGCAGGCGATGTAGAGCAGCATGGACACCACCAAGACGACAAGCACCCACAGCACGAGGGTGACGTCGATCCAGCCGCCGAATGGCGGCGAGCCGGGAAGCGCATTGCGCAACGGCACCACCGCGAACAGCATCGCCGCGTACCACGTCGTCATCGGGGGCTGAAACTTCCGGCGGTTGCGCAGCGTCTGAACGGCGACGAAGAGGCCCAGTGCGGCGATGGCGATCAGCACGGCGCAGATCACGATGCCGAACGCCGCGGCGCTCAGCGAGCGGTGCACGCTGACGCGGTAGGGGCCGGACCCGTCGGTGGATACCTGCCAACCCGAAAGGTGGTTGACGAAGGTCACCGGTAGCCGCTCGGCGACGGTGTCGCTGCCGCCGCGCATGAGCTCGATCTCTATCGGCCCCGAACCGTAGCGGTCGAAGGGCCAATTCTCGATTTCCCCCGCGATGGTCAGCGGGACGGGGAAGACGCCGGGCAGCATGCCCTTGGTCCAGGTGCGGCGGGTCGGCGTCGCCACGGATCGCACGCGGAGGCCGAGGTCTTGGTTGAGATGCCCGGTTTGCGGATCGAGCAGACCCGATCCCGGCGAGATGGACAGGTTGGCCATCAGCACGCTGTAGTTCGACTGGATGTCCTCGACCACCAACGTCGCCGTGCTGCGGTCGCCCCCGGCCCCCGTCTGCGGGTGGTTATGGTGCCCCCCACTGTTGGCGTACAGCGCGACCGAGGCGACGTAGGCCCCGACGACGCCCACGATCAGTGCTATCACGCCAAACTTCATGACCACCCCTACTCGATGACGAAATGCGTTGATGCGACCGGGGTGTCAGCCCGATGGCGCCGGGACCGGATCCGGCGGCGGGGCGGCGGCGACCACGGGGACCTCAGGCCTGAGGTGCCGCCACCAGCAGGCGATGTAGAGCAGCATCGCTATCACCAGCGCGACGATCACCCAGAGCACGATGGTCACGTCGATCCAGGCCCCGAACGGCGGCGAGCCGGGAAGCGCGTTGCGCAGGGGTACCACGGCGAAGAGCATCGCCGCATACCACGTCGTCATCGGCGGCTGGAACTTCCGCCGGTCACGCATCGTCTGAATAGCCACGAACAGACCCAGGCCGGCGATGGCGATGAGCACGCCGCAAATCACGATCCCGAACACCGCGGTACTCAGCGCGCGGCGCACGCTCAGGCGGTACCCCTCGTGGCCGGCGAACTTGGCCGCGGAAACCTTGAATCCGGGCAGGTGGTCGACGAGTCGCACCGGAATGAGTTCCGGCGGTTTCGTCGTGTCGCCGCCGTGGAACAACTGCACCTCGATCGGCCCCGAGGTGTAGGTGTCGAACGGCCAGCGTTCGACGTGACCCGCAATGGTCAGCGGGAGCGGAAAGACGCCGGGAAGCATGCCTTTCGTGTAGTCGCGCCGGCTGGGCTGGGCCGACGATCTGACGCGCACCATGAGGTCTTCATTCAGACGGTGGGTTACCGGATCCAACATCGCGGGCCCGGGTGCCACGGCGACGTTGACGACCACCGCGCTGAAGTTCGACTGCATCTCCTCCGCGGTCAAAGTCGCCATAGTCTGGCTGGCCGTCTCCGCGTTGTCGCTCAGTGTGCCGGCCGCAACCGCTTCGACCGTGTTCTGGTAGAGCTCGACCAACGCGACGTAGGTCCCGACGATGAGCACGACGATGCCCACCGCGGCGAATCTTCTGGCCGCCGACCGCATGCTTCTCCTACCGCTATGGAGGGCTTGTTTCCCAAGGCAATCTAACGGAACCGCCGCGGGTCTGGCGGCGATACAGCCGAAGCGGCGGAACTATTCCACGGTGACGGACTTGGCGAGGTTTCGCGGTTTGTCAACGTCGTAACCTCGCGCCTGGGCAACCGACGCGGCGAACACCTGAAGCGGGATGGTCGACAGCAGCGGCTGCAAAAGGGTTGACACCGATGGGATTTCGATCAGGTGGTCGGCATAGGGCCGCACGGTGTCGTCGCCCTCTTCGGCGATCACGATGGTGACGGCGCCGCGGGCCTGGATCTCGCGGATGTTCGACAGCAGCTTGGAGTGCAGCGTGGCCTGCCCCTTGGGCGAGGGCATGACGACGATGACGGGCAGGTCGTCTTCGATCAGCGCGATGGGCCCGTGCTTGAGTTCACCGGCGGCGAATCCCTCGGCGTGCATGTACGCCAGTTCCTTGAGTTTCAGCGCGCCTTCCAGCGCCACCGGGTAGCCGACGTGGCGGCCCAGGAACAGCACGGTCGAGGACTGCGCGAACCGATACGCCAGGGCGGCCACCGGCTCGATCATCGCCAGCACCCGCGCGACCAGGTCCGGCATGGCTTCCAGCTCCTGGTACTCCCGCTCCACCTCGTCGGGGTACTTGGTGCCGCGGGCCTGCGCCAGCGCCAGACCCACCAGGTAGTTGGCGGTGATCTGCGCGAGGAACGTCTTCGTCGAGGCGACGCCGATCTCGGGGCCGGCGCGGGTGTAGAGCACCGCGTCGCATTCGCGGGGGATCTGCGAGCCGTTGGTGTTGCAGATGGCCAGCACCTTGGCCTTCTGCTCCTTGGCGTGCCGCACCGCTTCGAGGGTGTCGGCGGTTTCCCCAGATTGCGAGATGGCGACCACCAGCGTGCTGCGGTCCAGCACCGGATCCCGGTAGCGGAACTCGCTCGCGAGCTCCACCTCCACCGGCAGCCGGGTCCAGTGCTCGATCGCGTATTTCGCGAGCAGCCCGGAGTGATACGCGGTGCCGCAGGCCACCACGAACACCTTGTCGATCTCGCGGAGCTCCTGGTCGGAGAGCCGCTGCTCGTCGAGCACGATCCGGCCGGCGACGAAGTGCCCGAGCAGGGTGTCGGCCACCGCGGCGGGCTGCTCGGCGATCTCCTTGAGCATGAAGTACTCGTAGCCGCCCTTTTCCGCGGCGGCCAGGTCCCAGTCGATGTGGAATTCGCGGTACTCGACGTCGGCGTTGCCGTCGAAGTCGGTGATCCGGTAGCCGTCGGCGGTGATCACCACGGCCTGGTCCTGCCCGAGTTCGATGGCGTTGCGGGTGTGCGGGATGAACGCGGCCACATCGGAGCCGACGAACATCTCGCCGTCGCCGATCCCGATCACCAGCGGGGTGGAGCGGCGGGCCGCCACGATGGTGCCGGGCTCGTCGGCGTTGGTGAACACCAGCGTGAAGTGGCCCTCCAGCCGCCGCAGCACCGCCAGCACCGAGGCGGCGAAGTCACCCGCGGTGTCGCCGTGCCGGTAGGCCTGCGCCACCAGATGCACCGCGACCTCGGTGTCGGTGTCGCTGGTGAATTCCACGCCCAGGGCCTCCAGCTCGTGGCGCAGGCTCGGGTAGTTCTCGATGATGCCGTTGTGGACGACCGCGATCTTGCCGGCGGCGTCGCGGTGCGGGTGCGCGTTGCGGTCGGTGGGGCGCCCGTGGGTGGCCCAGCGGGTGTGGCCGAGGCCGGTCGTGCCGCCGAGTGACTCCGGCGGCATCTGGGCGACCGCGTCCTCCAGGTTGGCCAGCCGTCCGGCGCGGCGGCACACGGTGAGCGTCCCGGCGCCGTTGACCAGTGCGATCCCCGACGAGTCGTAGCCCCGGTACTCCATCCGGCGCAGCGCATCCATGACGACCTTGCAGGCAGGCTGCTGCCCGACGTAGCCGACGATTCCGCACATTCACACCAGGGTAGTGCAGCCGTCGGCCCACCACGGCATGCCGACGCTCACAATAGGGCGCCCACCTGCGGAAAAGGCCCACGTTGACGGCCGAAGAGCGGGGCGCCGCCGGCTGCGCCCCCTTCGCGCGACGTCGGTCCGCCGCCAGGGTGGACGTCGTGGACCAATCCGCCCGGATTTCCACCGCAAGGAACGCCGACCGTCCTCTTCATGCCGTCTTCATAAACGGTAGAAGCGTTTTTCACCTGATGTATTTGCGGCGTTTTCATCTGGGCCATCGATCTAGCAATACAGCTACCTAAAATTCTGCATATCGGCCACGACTGGCAACCGTCGAAGCCAGCAGAAAGGACAGTCTGTTGACGCCCGCTTGATCCCCTCTAGCTGGTAAATCGCTTGATTTGCCGGTGCTCATGCGCGCAGCGCGACCAAATCGTTTCACCAAAAACCGTTTATGACTGACATCAAAGCCGATAGTCCAGCTACCGGTAATCGCGTTTGAAAACCTGCCGTTAATTCGGCTGGGCACAGACAAGTAAACCGCCGGATAGATAAACGTTCATAAGTGTTAATCCGAAATTTTTGTAGCCTTCTTCAAGGGGAGATTCATGACTGCGGTTCTGTTCGACGATGTGGTGACTACTTCGCCCGCGGCCGGCTTGACGCTGGCGCCGGCACCGAAACCGGCAGCCAAGCGGCGCCGCCGCGAGCCGATCGGCGGAGGCGACCCCATGGTGGACGCGGCCGCCCGGTTGCTGAGCATCCCGCTGCGCCAGGTGTATGCGGTGCTCTGGCGGGTCGGCGTGATCGAGGTCAGGGCCTGAGCGCGATGCGCTAACGTCGACGCGTGGCCCGCACCCGCAAGCTCGTCGCAGCCCTCAGCCGCCGTGGCCCGCATCGCGTTTTGCGCGGTGACCTGGCATTTGCCGAATTGCCGGGGGTGGTGTACACCCCGGAGGAGGGGCTGAATCTGCCCGGGATCGCGTTCGGTCACGACTGGCTCACCAAGGCCGCCAACTACGCGGGTCTGCTCGAACATCTCGCGTCCTGGGGCATCGTGGCCGGCGCTCCCGACACCGAGCGCGGGCTGGCCCCCTCCGTCCTGAACTTCGCCTCCGACCTCGGCACCGCGCTGGACATCGTGTCCGGTGTGCGGCTGGGGCCGGGCAAGATCAGCGTGCATCCCGCCAAACTCGGCGTGGCCGGACACGGTCTCGGCGGCTCGGCCGCGGTGTTCGCCGCCGCCGGCATGCCCAACAAGCTGGCCGCGGCGGCGGCGCTGTTTCCCGCCGTCACCAGCCCCCCGGCCGAGGCCCCGGCGACGACGCTGAAGCTGCCCGGGTTGATCTTGACCGCGCCGGGGGATCCGCAGTCGCTGACGTCCAATGCCCTGTCGCTGTCCCGGGCGTGGGACGCGGCCACGCTGCGCATCGTCAGCAAGGCACAGCCCGGCGGACTCGTGGAGGGCCGGCGGTTGACCAAGGTGTTCGGACTGGCCAGCCCGCACCGGCGCACGCAGCGCACGGTCCGCGCGCTGCTCACCGGCTATTTGCTCTATACGTTGGGCGGCGACAAGACCTACCGCGACTTCGCCGATCCCGACGCCCACCTGCCCAAGACGGATCCGCTCGATCCCGAGGCGGCGCCGGTTGCCCTGGAAGAGAAGATCGTCGCGCTGTTGAAGTGATGCGGTAACTGGGTAGTCCGGCCCGGTCTCCTTCTCCGGCAACGACATCCTGCGCCCTGCTGACGACGGCCGACGGGTACCTCGGCGGGCTGAAGTTCCCGAGCCCTCGCAGCCCCCGGTAGCTGCCGTGGTATCTGTCGTGGATGCGCATCGGGATCGCTCTGGATTATTCGGGCGGCTTTCACCAGGCCGTGGACCGCGTCGTCGAACTCGAGAAGGCCGGCATCGACATCGCCGTGGTGGCCGAGGCGTACGCCTTCGACGCGGTGAGCCAACTCGGGTACCTGGCCGCCAAGACGAACACCGTCGAGTTGGCCTCGGGGGTGTTTCCCATCTACATCCGAACGCCCTCGCTGCTGGCGATGACGGCCGCGGGGCTGGACTTCGTGTCCGACGGGCGCTTCCGGCTGGGGATCGGCACGTCCGGGCCGCAGGTGATCGAGGGCTTCCACGGCGTCGAGTTCGACGCGCCGCTGGGCCGCACCCGCGAGATCGTGGAGATCTGCCGCAAGGTGTGGCGCCGGGAACGGTTGCAGTACAACGGCAAGCACTACCAGATCCCGCTGCCGCCGGACCGTGGAACGGGCCTGGGCAAGGCCCTGCAGCTCATCAATCACCCTGTGCGCGAACGGATTCCGATCACGATCGCCGCGCTGGGGCCAAAGAATGTCGAGCTCACCGCCGAGATCGCCGAAGGCTGGCAGCCCGTCTTCTACCTGCCGGACAAGGCCGCGTCGGTGTGGGGCGAGGCGCTGGCGGCCGGTGCGGCCAAGCGGGATCCGGCGCTCGGGCCGCTGGACGTCATGGTGCACGCGTCGGTTGCCATCGGCGACGACGTCGACGACCGCCTGGCGTGGGTCAAGCCGCAGCTGGGCCTGTACCTCGGCGGGATGGGCGCCAAGGGCCGCAATTTCTATCACGCCCTGGCGACGCGCTACGGGTTCGGCGAGGTCGCCGACCGCATCCAGGAGCTGTACCTGTCCGGCCGCAAAAAGGAGGCCATCGACGCGGTGCCCGACGAACTCGTGCGGGGCATGTCGCTGGTCGGCCCGCGCGGGTACGTCGCCGAACGTCTGGCCGCCTTCGCCGAGGCCGGGGTGACGACGCTGTTGCTCAGCCCGCTGGCCACCGACCGGGCCGAATCCGTGCGTTTCGTCGAGGACGTGCTGCGGCTGCGCCCGGCCTGAGCCGTCACTGCCCCGCCTGCGGCAGCTGGTCGGCCGCGATCTCGCAGGGCGTCTTCCCATCGGTGGGCGGAGGTGCCGGCTCGCCCGCCGCTGGAGCGGCCGCCGGTGCGGGCGGGTCGACCGGCGCGGCAGCCGGGGGTGGCGGTTCCGCGACTTCCGGCGCATCGACCGGCATCGGCGCGTCGACGGGTTGAGCCGCGTCGGGCGTGGCTTCCTCGCTGTCGTCGACGTCTTCCGTTTTCGCGGGCTCGTCGTCCTTCTCGTCGGCGTCGTCCTCATCGTCGGCCTCAAAAGGGTCCTCGCCGAACGTATCTCCGTCGCCGAACGGATCGGTGGAGCCCGCCTCGTCGCCGGCCGCACCGAGGACACCGCCGACCGCGTCGACGATCCTGCTGGCCAACCCGAGGAGACCGGCACCACCGCCGCCGAGCCCACCGCCCAGATCGCTCGCCGGCATGCCGGCACCGTCCCCCAGCGCCGTGCCCCAGTCCGGCTGCGGCGCAGCCGCAATCGGAGCCGGCGCGAGCGTCGCCGCGGTCGGAGCCGGTTCCGCCGGTGGGCCCGGAACCGGATCCACCGACGGAACCGGGGCCGCGGCCGCGGGTGTGACGGCGACGGGCGGTTCGCTGGGCGGGGACGGGCGCAACGGCTGGTAGCCGGGTCCGAGATCACCGGGGGCTTCGAAGCGCACGGTCGGCACGGCGGACATCCTGTCGGTGACCATGTCGTAGGAGGTCGCCACACCATCGCGCGTCGAGCGCATCGTGGTCAGCCAATCGTCGCGAATCTCGTTGTCCACGTACGGCATTACCTGTGTGCGCACGACCTCTTCGGCGGCCTGCCGATCCCCCACCCCAGCCGTGACCGCCGCGGCGGCGGCCAACCACGCCGGCCGCTGCGCCTGTGTGCGGTCGTCGACGGCCATGGCGGTCGCCACCTTCGTGTCGACCAGGTACCACAGGTTGTCGCGCAGGGATTCGCACCGTTGGGCCGCCGCGCGCAGTTCGGTGGCCACCGCGCTGGCGGTGTCGCAGTGGCGCTCCAGACACCGCACCGCGGCGTCCCCGCCCGGCCCGGTCCACGCCGCCGCCAGCTCGGCCGCCTGCGCGCGCTGTATCCGCAGTGCTTCCATGACCGCCTCACCCGCCGCCCGCAGTTCCGCGCAGTCGCGGTCGAGGGCGCGCAGGTCCAGGCCGTCCTCGGTGCCGTACCACTCGCGAACCTGGGCAGGGTGTGCCGTCAGTTCGGGATGGTGGTAACCCAGGGCATGGCAGGCCTGCACGTAACTCTGGGTGTGCTCGACGGCGGGCAGGCCCTCGGTGAGGCGCTCCGCGACGTCCAACCGGTCGGCCACGATCAGGCGATCCGTGCTGCGGCATACAGTTCGGCGTCGGCATAGCGGTCGGCACTCGCCCGCAGGGCGGCGGCGATCTCGACCGATGCGCGTGACCACTGCGCCACTTCGGCGGTCAGCCGCTCCAGCTCGGCCCGCAGCGCCTCGCCGCGCGCGGTGTGCGCCCGCCCCGCGCTGGGGCCGCCGAAAGCCAACCGCCCCAGCTGATCACTGAGGGCGCGGTCGATGATGTCGGCGGCGGCGCGGAATTGGCCGGCGATGCGGTGCGTCGCCGCGACGTCGATCTCGGTGCGGGCCACGACGGTGGCCGGTCGTACTCCCCTGTCGAATCTCATGCCTAATCCGACGCCGCGCGACGCGGCGGGGTTCCAACCGCGTTCAGCGCGCCGAGCTGACCGCCTCGGCCACCCGATTCGCGACCCGCTGCGCGACGTCCGCCTCGGGCGCTTCCACCATGACCCGGATCACGGGCTCGGTTCCGGAGGGGCGCAACAGGATTCGGCCGGTGTCGCCGAGTTCGGCCTCGGCGTCGCCGACCGCGGTGCGCACCGCGGGTGCCGCGGCGGCGACGTCCTTGTCGGCCACGCGCACGTTGATCAGCACCTGCGGCAGCGTCTTCATCGGCGCCGCGAGCGCGGTCAGTGACGAGCCGGTCTGCACCATCCGGTTCATCAGGCGCAGCCCGGTGACGATGCCGTCCCCGGTGGAGCCCAGCGCGGGCATCACGATGTGGCCGGACTGCTCGCCGCCGAGGCTGTAGTCGCCGGCCCGCAGTTCCTCGAGGACGTAGCGGTCACCGACGCCGGTGGTGCGCACGGTGATCCCGGCGGAGCGCATGGCCAGGTGCAGCCCGAGGTTGCTCATCACGGTGGCCACCAGGGTGTCGGAGGCCAGCTCGCCGGCCTCCCGCATCGCCAGCGCGAGCACGACCATGATGGCGTCGCCGTCGACGAGGTCGCCGTTGGCGTCGATGGCCAGGCAGCGGTCGGCGTCCCCGTCGTGGGCCAGGCCGAGGTCGGCCCGGTGCGCGATGACCGCGGCGCGCAGCGAATCCAGGTGGGTGGAGCCGCAGTTGTCGTTGATGTTCAGGCCGTTGGGGTCGGCGTTGATCGCGATCACCCGGGCACCGGCGGCGCGGTAGGCGCGCGGCGCCACCGACGACGCCGCGCCGTGCGCGCAGTCGACCACCACGGTCAGGCCGTCGAGCCGCAGCGTGCTGGCCTTGCTCAGGTGGCGCAGGTAGCGGTCGTCGGCGTCCTCGGCGTCGATGACGCGATCGATGCCGGCGCCGACGGGGCGCAGCCCGGGTTCGGCAGGGATATCAGCGACCAGCGCCTCAATTTGATCTTCGGTGTCGTCGTCGAGCTTGCGCCCGCCCGGGCCGAAGATCTTGATGCCGTTGTCGGGCATCGGGTTGTGCGACGCCGAGATCATCACCCCGAAGTCGGCGTCATACGCGCCGGTCAGGTAGGCCACCGCGGGGGTGGGGAGCACCCCGACCCGCAGCGCGTCGACGCCCTGGCTGGTCAGCCCGGCGATCACCGCGGCCTCCAGCATCTCGCCGCTGGCCCGCGGGTCGCGCCCGATCACGGCGACGCGCCGGCCCGGTCCACCCGAGCTCGCCAGGTGCCGCGCGGCGGCGGCGCCCAGCGCCAGCGCCAGCTCGGCGGTCAACTCCCGATTGGCGACCCCGCGGACACCATCGGTGCCGAATAGTCGGCCCATGCGGACAAACCTCTCACAATCGACGGTTCAGCACCTAACGTGCCCGTTCTTTTCTGACCGAAACGGGGCGCGTTTGCGCGCAGACACGCCGAAGAAAGCGCGTGACTTCCCCGTTTGAGGCCCCGTTGCGGCCAGAAAGTGATGGTTGATCAGCGCTTGCTGTACTGAGGCGCCTTGCGGGCCTTCTTCAGGCCGTACTTCTTGCGCTCGGTGGCGCGCGGGTCACGGGTGAGGAAGCCGGCCTTCTTCAGCGCGGGCCGGTCCTCCGGCTGCGCCACGATCAGCGCCCGGGCGATGCCCAGCCGCAGCGCGCCGGCCTGGCCCGAGGGCCCGCCGCCGTGCAGGAGGGCGAAGATGTCGAAGTTCTCCACCCGGTCGACCGTGACCAGCGGGGCCTTGATGAGCTGCTGGTGCACCTTGTTGGGGAAGTAGTCCTCCAGGCTGCGGCCGTTCAGGTCGAACTTGCCGGTGCCGGGCACCAGGCGCACCCGCACCACGGCCTCCTTGCGGCGGCCGACGGTCTGGATGGGCCGGTCGAAGACGAAGGACTCGGCGGCCGCGGGCGCGGGGGCCTCGGCCGGAACGTCCGGGGTTTCCGGGGTGGCCGTGGTTTCTGAACCCTCCAGGGCCTCGGTTGTTTCGGTCACTGGGCCACCTGCTTGATCTCGTACGGAACCGGCTTCTGAGCGGCGTGCGGGTGCTCCGGGCCGGCGTAGACGTGGAGTTTGCGCTGGACCTGACGGCTGAGCTTGTTCTTGGGCAGCATCCCGACGATCGCCTTCTCGACGACGCGGTCGGGGTGCTTTTCCATCAGCTCGCCGGTCGTGCGCGAGTGCAGGCCGCCGGGATACCCCGAGTGGCGGTAAGCCAGCTTGCTCTGCAGTTTGTCGCCGGAAAGGGCGACCTTGTCGGCGTTGATGACGATGACGAAGTCACCGCCATCGACATTGGGGGCGAACGTCGGCTTGTGCTTGCCGCGCAACAGGGTGGCTGCCGCGACGGCAAGGCGGCCAAGCACCACGTCCGTGGCGTCGATGACGTACCACGACCGCGTGGTGTCACCCGCCTTTGGCGCGTAGGTGGGCACAGCGCTTACCTTTTCTTTCTCGAGGTGGATCCCGGGTCGAGCCGGGTGCCGGTCAGGCGTTCGCGGTTGGGGTGAGTCTCGGCGACCGACATTGACCCGAGGCCCCGGCGTACCGCACGCCAACCGAGCAGCTTACCGACGGGTGTCCCCGCAGGTCAAAACGACTGTGTGGTCCCGACGGCTCTCCCCCGCCGGGACCACACAGACGACTATGGGCGCGGCTACCCTCCCCAGACGTGCGCCGCCCGCCGATCGGCGTCCGCCACCTGGTCCGCGCCGTCGCGCACCGCGTTTCCCAGATCGACCAATATCTCGTTGAGGGCGGTCGCCGCCTGGTGCCACTTCTGCTGCTCAACCTGGTAGGCGGCCGCCGCCTCGCGGGTCCAGAGCTGCTGCAACGGGGCGATCTGCGATCTCAGTTCTTCCAGCGCCGCATTGAAACGGGCCGACGTGGTGTGGATTTCCTGGCGAACCGAATACTCGATTTCGCCGAAGTCATAGGAGGGCGAAGATTCCACGGATGATCCTCTCGATCACAGTTGCCCGCCGGCGGCGGCAATGTGGCCTGCGTGGTCGTTTCCGGCCTCCTGCAGGCTGGCCGCGTTGTGCCGAATGGTCTCGCCTATCGCGTGCAGGACGTGATAGAGCCGCAACGACTCGGCGTTCCAGCGATCCACCACATCTTTGAAGCGCCCGGCCGCGACCCCACCCCATACCGATGGCGGCACTCCGCTCATGCGGCCGATGAACGCTTGCAGCATGGCCCGGATTTCGTCGTTGCGGGCGTCCGTCATGCCCGCGACCGACCGCATCAGGTCGAAGTCTGTGTTCAGTGTGTTCGGTGCAGCCATATTGAGTTCGACCCCGGCGACGCGCATTTGGTTCCACTCGATTCGCACTTCATCCGATGGCGTGGGCGGACCGCACCGCCTGCTCGCAGACCATGCGGACGGCCTCTTCCATCGCGGGCCGGCTCTGGCATCCGAGGCTGATCCGGACCGGCCCGTCGAGCAGCACCGTCCACCACACGTGATGGCCGGCGCGGATCTCGCGGTAGGTCACCGCCGTCCTGCCGGCGCTGGTCCCCGAGGGATTGAAGTCGACAAACACACCCGCGGGCTCGGCGTCGATCGCGCGTTTCAACCGCTCGGCGGTGCCACTCAAGGTCTCGCCCGCGACCGGTGACTGAGTAACGTGGAGCGCCACTTGCGGATCGGACGGGGAAGTCAGCTGCACCCGGGCCGAACCCGCCCCGGAGACCACCCGTTGAGCGGGCCAATCCGCGGGCACCGTAAGGGCGACCCGGCCTTCCACCAGGAATGTTGTCGGCACGGCTTCCACCGGCGGCGGGGTCACGGTGCTGTGCCGGCTCACGGTGACGACCGCCGGGGCCGCGGCCAGCACCATGGTGGCCGCGCAGAGACCGCTCAGTGCCCGCGCGCGCGATCGGACACGAGCGCCGGGTTGGAGTGGCTCAGTCGGCTCGTCGGATTCGGACGCCACCGATCGGGCCAACCGGACCAGCCGGGCATCGTCGATTGGCACCAGCGCCTTTCCGTTGCCGCGCGCCGCATCAGCGATCGACGCCGCAAGGGGCGCCGCGCCGGCGACGGTCCCCGGCGTGTCGACGAGGACAGTGGCCGCGGGCATGCCCGCGAGGACGGCCGCCACCTCGTCGGCGACAGGACGCGGTTGCGGCCGACGCGGTATGGCGACGGCTTCTGCGCCACCGATCACCACCATCCGTTCGGTGATCTCCACGACCACCGTCGATTCCGTGTCGGCACCGGCAGCCCGCCTCAGCAACCACGACCGGGGCCGCGCCCGCACCCCACCGAAGACGGTGGCCGCCGCGGCGCTCACCACCCCGACGCGCGACGACGACCACCAGGACGGATACACCACGACGATGCCCTCACCGCACGCACAGGCCACCGATCGCAGCGCATCCCTCCATAGCGAAGCCACGGCGACCGGGCGCTCGCCCACCAACGTGACCTGATCGTCTATCGCGCCGAGCGCCGCCCCGATGATCTCGTACCTCTCGTCCTCAGTGACCGCGCTTGCCCCGCAACACAACCGGCGGACCGTGCCGGGACCTACTTCGATGACGCTGCGATGTGCGTTCACGGCTGACTCCATGCCACCTGGACGAGCTGTTCGTCGCCCGCGCTGGTGTGCAGGACACCACGGCCGGGCGGCAATCGCGCGGGGCGAGCGGACCCGAACGGCGCGTGCTCACCGGGGGATCCGCTCATCATCAGCGTCGTGCAGCCGTGGTCACGTACGGCCGCCAGCAGGGGCTCGAATAACGCGCGCTCCGCCCCGCCGCTGCGTCGTGCCATGACCAGATGCAACCCTAGATCCCTTGCATAAGGCAGGTATTCGACAATCGGCGCCAGCGGATTGCCTGCTGCGCCGGCGACCAGATCGTAATCGTCGACGACGAGGTAGATGTCGGGCCCAGACCACCAGGACCCGGTTCGCAATTGGGCCTGGCTCGCGTCGACCGGGGGCATTCGGCGCCGCAACAGGTCGAGCAGGTCTGGCAGCATTCCGTCCAGCGCACCCGGCGACATCGCGTACCCCCCGAGATGATCTGATTCGACCACACTGAGCAGTGAGCGCCGAAAATCGACGATCACGAGGTGGGCCTGCGCGTGGGTCTTGGTCCGGACCAACTCGCGGCACAGCGTCCGGAGTGTCGCGGTCTTACCGCAGCCCTTGTCGCCGAGCACGAGAAGATGAGCGTGCCGGTCGAATTCACACAGCACCGGCTGCAGCCGATGCTCATCGATGCCCAGGACGATGCGGCCTCCCGCCCGGGCTACGACGGCCTCGCGCGATATCATCCTGGGCAGCAGGAGTATTGGGGGCGCACGAAATTCAGTGCGAGCGATCTCGGCCAGGGGCAAGGCGATGATCATGTGCGACCCGTCGCTGGAAAGACCGCGACCCGGTGCGCCCCGGGGCACGTGTTGGGCCGCTTTTCGGTCCACCTCGGAATCGGCCGGATCACCCAACCTCAGCTCGATGCGGGTGCCGATCTGGTCCCGCAATGCGGGCCTGATCTCGGCCCACCGCGACGCCGACAACACCACGTGCACGCCGAACGAAAGTCCTTGCATCGCAATGGCGGTGATCGATGCCTCCAGTGTGCCGAATTCCTCACGTAGGGTCGCCCAGCCGTCGACCAGAAGGAAGACGTCCCCGAAAGTATCGGTGTCGGGCAGCTTGCGCTGCGCCCGCAGCTGCCGGTATTCCGCCATCGACCCGATCCCGTGCTCATTGAAGATGGCCTCCCGTGAACGGATGACCGACTCGCACTCGGCCACGATCCGCGCGACGAGTCGCTGTTCGGCCCGGCCGGCGACCGCACCGACATGCTGGATTATCCGCGTCGACCTCAGCGCCCCGCCGCCGAAGTCCAGGCAGTAGAACTGCACCTGCCGCGGGTCGTGTGTGGCCGCCAAAGCCGTGATCAGCGTGCACAGAGCCGTCGACTTGCCCGACTGCGGCGCGCCCACGACCGCCACATTGCCTGCGGCTCCGCGCAAATCGACCATCAGCGGTGTTCGGGACTGCTCGAAGGGCCTGTCGACGATGCCGAGCGGAACGGTCAGGGCTGCCGACTCGAGAGAAGCGTCGCGAAGCACGGTGCGCAACGCCGGCGCCGGGCCAAGCGGCGGCAGCCAGACTTGGTGTGCTGGCGGTCCGTGGCCGGACAACCGGTCCAGGACCGCGTGCAGCACCGTGCGCTCGGCCGACCCACCGGTCTCGACCGCATGAATGATCGCGCCGACCCTCTGTGTCCCGAACGCGCGCACGGACGGCGCGGACGCGGGCGTCGCGACCGGCGTACCGCCCGGCGGCGATCCCGAGACGTACGCGGCATGGAATCGGGTCAGCTCCCCGTCGCTCGTGCGCAGGTAACCCACCCCAGGAGTATTCGGCAGTTGATGGGCATCGAGAGTTCCCAGCACCGCCCGTGATTCACCGGCTGACAGTGTCTTCAAACAGAGCCGATAGGACAGGTGGGCGTCCAGCCCGCGCAGCCGCCCCTCATCGAGTCGTTGGCTAGCCAGCAGCAGATGCATGCCCAACGACCGGCCCAGCCGTCCGATCGCCACGAACAGGTCGGCGAAATCCGGATGTTGGCTCAGCAACTCGGAAAACTCGTCGACAATGATGAACAAGGTGGGCAGGGCCGTCGATGCGGCGCCCTCCCCGCGCGCACGTTCGTACTCCGCGGCGCTGACTCGGCCCGACGCGCGCAACAGTCTTTGCCGACGATTCATTTCACCGGCCAAGGCATCACGCATCCGGGCCACCAGCGGCGCATCGTCGTCAAGATTCGTGATGACCGCGGCCACGTGTGGCGCCCGCGCGTAATCGAGAAACGTTGCCCCGCCCTTGAAGTCGACGAGCAGCAGATTGAGCACATCGGGAGGGTTTCGCGCGATCATCCCCAGCGCGATCGTGCGCAATAGCTCGGACTTGCCCGATCCCGTGGCGCCGATGCACAGCCCGTGTGGACCCATGCCGTTTTCGGCGGCCTCTTTGATATCCAGCTCCAACCGGGTGCCGTCGGCCCGGGATCCGATCGGGACGCAGAGTCGATCGCGGTGGTCTTGGCTGTGCCACAAAGCGATCGGATCGAAACGGCCCACCTCGTCGATGCCTACCAGGCTCGTCCAAGCCACGCCGTTGTCACCGCGAAGGCCGTTGCCAGCCCGGTACATCGCCAACCGGCGGGCACATACCAGCGCATCCAGGGGGCCCAACCGGTCGGGGTCCGTCAGCGTCTGAGATTCACCTAGCGGGCTAATGGTCACCGGTGCGCCATCGCGGCCGCCGCCGATTTCGACGACGGTCGCACCCGCGAACTCGTCGACGCTGCCGTTCAGGTCGGTGATCACCACCGCGTGCGCCGACCGCGCGCCGGTGAGCGCGCTTCGCGCATCCCTCACATTCCGATACACCATCCGCACAGCGCCCAACCCATCGGCCGCGGTCGGGTGTTGGTTGTGCGGCAGCCATTTCAGCCACTCCCAGTGCCGAAGGTTCCGGTCGCTGATCGCGGCGACGATCAGCAACTGATCGGGAGGGTGCAAGACGGCAAGCTGGCAGATCATCGCCCGCAGCGTCTCCCGCGCCGCCGTCACATCTCCGTCGATCGTCACACGCGGGAGTCCACGCAAGGCGATCGCGACCGGCCCGACGATCGCGGAATGCGTCCGCAGGAAGCGTTGCAGGGCGGTGGTGGTGACCGGGTCGGCAGGCTCGCTGGTCGGCGGGGCTACCAGCCGGGTGGCCAGAGGCAGGGGCCCGGTACCGACTCGGACCAGGCAGAAGTCGGGGTCGGTCCCTCGCCGCTCCCACATTCGGGGGCCGCCGATCAGTGTCCACAGCGTGTCGGGGTCGGGCCGATTCCATGTCAGTGAGGAGCGCTGTGCGGCAGCGGTTTCGGCGATGGTTGAGCGCAGCTGACTGAGGTACCCGAGGTAGCGGAGGCGTTCGGCTTCGATGCCGCCGCCCTGGCGCCGCCCGCGCCCGGCCAGAGCTGTCACCACCGACGAGGCCAGCATCATCATCGGGAACGCCAGGAACATGGGGGTGCGGCTCCCGCCCAGCCCTGACCCGAATGCCGCCGCCACAACACTCATTCCGGCCACGGCCAGCACCACTGGCAACAGGCGCAGCAGGCCCGGCGCTGACGCAGACGGCGGGCCGGGCGGCGGATCGACAACGAGGTCCGCTGTCGCTACTTCCGGTGGCCGGCGCCGCGCCACGGGCACGAAATCTTGGGTCATCTTGCCCCCTCCCCTTGCGCGACCGTAGGCAGCACCGAAAGCCACGACAAGTCACCTGTGGACAGCCAGAAACCCGGTGGCCGAAACCTGGCTATGTTCGCGGCAATCTGACTGAAGGGGTCACCGTTGCAAGGGACTGATCCAGGGCTGCGCCGGGTGTCGATTCATTCCGGCGCCACCGTCACCGACCTGTCGTTACCGGCCGAGATTCCCATCGCCATCCTGACCCCGTCGATCGTCGACTTCCTCGAGGTCCGCGACGACGACGATCCGACCGCCAAGCGCTACCACCTGTCACTCCCCGGATCCTCCGTTCTGGACCCGTCGAAGACGTTGGCGCAGAACAATATTGCCGACGGCGCCGTTCTCCTACTGAGCCGGCAGCCCGTCCCGCCACCCGGCGCTCGTCACCACGACGTCGCGGAGGCCGTGGCGGAGGCGCTGACGTCGCCTCCGGAACCGGGGACGGTTGCTCTACGGCGGCTGGCGGCCCAGCGCACCGGTACGGTCGCGGCGAGCTGCTCGACAGCGATCGGCGTGCTGGCGCTCGTCCGAAATGCGCTCAGCGGCAACCCCGGCCACGAAGTTCACACGACGGTGGGCGTGGCGGCAGGCGCGGGCCTGGTCGCCCTGCTGTCCGCCGTGGTGGTGCACCGGGCCGGCCGGAATGCGGTCGCCGGGCTGGCGCTGAACGCGATGGCCACCGCGTTTGCAGCGGTCGCCGGTTTCCTGGCGGTGCCGGGCGCGCCTGGCGTCTGCAATGTATTGCTGGCCGCGACAGCGGCCACGGTCACCTGCGTGGTGGCGATGCGCGCATCGGGTTGCGGCGCGGTCACTTTGACCGCCGTATCGTGCGTCACGACGGTCGTCGCCGTGGCCGCACTGGTGGGGGTGATGACCGCCGCCCCGCCGGAGGCCCTGGGCGCGGGCGCCGCGCTGGTGTCGCTCGGCCTGCTCGGGGCCGCGGCGCGGGTGTCAATCGTGTTGGCGGGGTTATCGCCTCAACTGTCGCCGCCCTCGGACTTGGACGAGGCCGAAGCAAGCCGGGCCCGCCTGACGGCGCAAGCGCTCCGCGCCGACGCCTGGTTGTCGAGCCTGCTTGCGGGGTTTTCGGCCTCGGCGGCGGTCGGCGCCGTCGTCACCGTTCTGGCCGGTGCAACACGCCAGTCCTGCATTGCGTTCGGCACCATCACCGGCGCATTGCTGCTGCTACGTGCGCGTTCCGGTGCCGGCACGAGGGTGCAAACGTTCGCGATCGCGGGAATGTCGGTGGTTGGGACGACTTTCGCCGTCGCCGTCTTGGGCACAACCGGGCACGGGCCGTGGGTCGCCGCCGGGGCGGCAACACTAAGCGCCGCGGCGCTCTACCTCGGATTCGCCGCTCCGGCGATGTCGCTCTCGCCGCTTGCGCGCCGAAGCTTCGATGCGTTGGAGTGGCTGGCGCTGGTTGCGTTGGTCCCATTGGCTTGTTGGATATGCGGGCTCTATGACGCCGTCCGGGGATTGAACCTCAAGTGAGGCCGTCGCCCGCCGTCCGCCTCCTGTCGGTGTCCGCGCTGGTGTGGGTGACAATGCTGGGACTGCCGCCGGCGCAAGCAGTTCCGCCACCTCAGGTCGACGACAGGTGGTTACCGAAGCCCGCACGACCGGCGCCCCCGCGGCCGACGGTGCAACGCGAGGTTTGCGCGACGATGACGACGGGATCGGCGCCTAACCGGCTAACGGACCTCCTCGACCTGCCGCGGGTCTGGCAGCTCACTCGCGGCACCGGACAACGGGTCGCGGTCATCGACACCGGTGTCTCGCGGCATCGCCTGCTAGCCGATGTGGTGCCGGGCGGGGATTATGTGTCCGGCGGCGACGGGACACAGGATTGTGATGCGCACGGCACCCTGGTCGCCGGAATCATCGCTGCGACAGCGGATTCAGGCTCAGCCGGCATTGCCCCCGAAGCCACCGTGATCAGCATTCGCCAGTCCAGCGGAAAGTTCTCCCCTGCGAGCGACCGCTCCCGCGGAGGCGTTGGCGACGTCGACACCATGGCGAAAGCCGTCCGCACCGCCGCCGATCTCGGCGCGTCGGTGATCAACATTTCCTCGGTGGCCTGCGTTCCGGTCGCGGCGGCGCTCGACGATCGCGCGCTGGGCGCCGCGCTGGCCTACGCCGTCGACGTCAAGAATGCCGTCGTCGTGGCCGCGGCCGGCAACACCGGCGGAGCCGCGCAGTGCCCTCCCCAGCGCGCGGATGCCACCTGGGAGACCGCCACGGTTGCGGTCAGCCCGGCGTGGTACGACGACTTCGTCCTGACCGTCGGTTCGGTGAGTCCTGAAGGTGCGCCGTCCGGCTTCACCCTTGCAGGGCCCTGGGTGGACATAGCGGCTCTCGGCGAGGCGGTAACACCACTCGGCTCGAAACCGGTGTCCGGCACCAGTTATGCCGCGCCCGTGGTCAGCGGGCTGGCCGCGCTGATCCGGGCGCGGTTCCCGGTGTTGACCGCGCGGCAAGTGATGCAGCGCATCGAGTCGACAGCGCATCACCCGTCCTCCGGTTGGGACCCGCTCGTGGGCAACGGCGCCATCGACGCGCTGGCGGCAGTCAGCACCGACATCGGTCCACCGGGACCCACGTCTACGCCGGCCCCCGCGCCGATCGCCGCGTCACCACCACCCGCACCGCAGAGCGCCCACGCGCGGAACACCGCATTGCGCGGCGTCGCCCTCTGTCTCGCCGCGCTGGGGGTCGCGCTGGCCGCCGGTGTGGCC
This sequence comes from Mycobacterium sp. E1386, assembly GCF_001672745.1. NCBI lineage: Bacteria > Bacillati > Actinomycetota > Actinomycetes > Mycobacteriales > Mycobacteriaceae > Mycobacterium > Mycobacterium sp. E1386. Next base: position 63,033 of record NZ_LZKH01000083.1, on the reverse strand, counting down.
AGGCGGCGACTACGGCATCCCCGCGAAAGAGTCACGGGCGATTGACGCCTTCTCTCTGCTCAGCTCCGGCCCGGCCGGAAGGGTGCCCAGTACGGGCCACGGCGCCGGGTTAGCCGCCGGTAGCCCGAGATCATGTGCGGCGTCGTCGTCGTGGATCGCGAACCTCACGCCGCTGTCGGTGACCAGGTACCGCGTGCCGACTCGCACGTATGCGCTTCGGCCGGGCGGCATGTACACGGCGTCCAGCGCGGGGCCGGGGCCATCGGCCTGGGACAACATCGCCGGTACCTGACCGGCCGGTATCGGCAGCCAGCCGCCGGCCAGAAGCCTGACGGCCGATTGGCCGTGCGGCGCCGGCTGCCACGAGACGCACAACGCGCTGCCGTCCGACAGAGTGGGAGGCCGGTCGGGGAAGCCGGCCACCGGCAGCGCGTCGACGATCGGAGCGGCGCGAATCGCATCGGGCGCCACCGTGACCGCGTTCGCGGTGCCCTCGGAGTTGCTGAAACGCAAGAGGTCAGCGGCCACCTCTCCGATCCGCTGCACACCGGCAGCGACCACCGCGTAATACTCGTCACTCCCTGACCGTGTGATGCGCACCACACTTCCTACTGGGAAGCCCGGGAGCGCGGACGCGTTGCCGCCCGCAGCCCGGATGGGGGGTGTTCTGATCGATGGTGCCTCGGGGACGGCCTTCAGCAACGCCGGCGAGACGAGTCGCGGTTTGCGGCCTTCCAGCCGAAGCGCGCGCACGACCCCTGCGTCGGCGACGTCCACCACGGCCCGCTTCCCGTCGTAGAGCAGATAGGTTGGCGAACCCTCGGGTGGCGCGACCAGTGCCGCCCACCCGGTGTTGAGGGGTGCTGCCGCCGCGTCCTCGGTGCGTCCCACGACGACCGTCGTCGCGCCGTCGGCGTCGCAGATCGTCCAGGCCGCTTCGTCCGCGGACAACGGATCACCAATGAACTGTGGCGCACCCGGGATACCCAGCAGCGGGCCGCGTTTGGCGCGGGCCAGGTCTGCTTCGCGCACCGGCCGGGGGTTCGCCGCCACCGCCGCGATCAACCGGGCCGACGCGAGGTTCATGACCGGGTGCCAGGTATCGCCCACCCGTACGTACAGCGCTCCGGATTCTTGCCCCATCGCCAGTTGCGCGCCATCGAGCGCCACCCGCGGCCGCAGCAAAGCAAGGAACGCAGCCCCCGCGACGGCGATCGCCGCCAGCACGCACCCGATCGTCAGCGCCGCGGTCTGCGCGCGCGAGCCGGCGCTGAGGGTGCGGACGTCCCCGCCCAGCAACGCGCACTCCACTCGACGCAGCAGGAATCGGTAGCCGCTGATGTGCAGCCACGTGGTCGGCTGACGCGGCACTGATTCCCCCAACCTGCGTAGTCGTTGCGCATACGGTAGAGCGCCCGTCCGCGGAGACGCTTAATCGATCCACAGGTCAGCGAACTTTCGAACCGTGCTTAGGGTAGGTAAAGTTACGGCGTGTTTTCTCACCGCGTGGGTCGCTGCCTCGGGCTCGGGGCCTCTGCACTGGTCACAGCCTCTGGCCTGCTGCTGTCCCCCGCCGCGGCGCCAACAGCCTCCGCCTTCGACTGCCCAGACGTCGAGGTCATCTTCGCCCGCGGCACCAACGAGCCGCCCGGCCTGGGCCGGGTCGGCGACGCCTTCGTGGACTCGCTGCGCAAGCAGACGAACCTGAACATCCTGCCCTACGGCGTGAACTACGCCGCCAGCAAGCTGCAGCTGCACGGCGGTGACGGCGCCAACGACACCATCGACCGCGTCAAGAAGAGCGTGGAGACCTGCCCGAACACGAAGATCGTGCTGGGCGGCTACTCCCAGGGCGCGTCGGTGATGGACATCGTGGCCGGCGTGCCCATCGGCGGCATCAGCTGGGGCAACTCGCTGCCGGCGCAATACGCCCCCAACATCGCGGCGGTCGCCACCTTCGGCGACATAGCCGACCGCGCCGGCGGCACCCTGCCCACCCAGAGCGCGCTGCTGGGCTCCAAGGCGATCGACCTGTGCAACCCGCAAGACCCGATCTGCCACGCGGGTCAGGGCAACGAGTGGACCGGGCACACCGAGGGTTACGTTCCCGTGTACACCACCCAGGCCGCGGCGTTCGTCGCGAGCAAGCTACTGGCCGGCACCGGTCAATCGGTTCCCGGATTCGGGCCGCCGCTGGGCCCCGTTCCCACCCAACCCGGCGGCCAGCCGTCCCCGGTCTACGGGCAGGAGACCCCGCCCGGGTCGCCGCCCTCCATCCATGGCGGAACCGGTCCGGCACCCGCGCCGGCCACCCCGAGCACGGTTACTCCGCAAGCACCTCTCGTCTGAATCGTTACCGGCGCGAGATCAACGCGCCCCTAACATCGTGGGGTGCGGCTCATTCCACTGACGCTGGGCGCCGGCCTCCTCGCCGGCGCCGCGATAGTGGTTGCTCCCCAACTGCTTCCGCAGGCCTTCGCCTCCTGCCCCGGCGTTGAGGTGGTGTTCGCCCGCGGAACCGACGAACCGCCCGGCGTCGGCAAGGTCGGTGGGGCGTTCGTCAACTCGCTGCGCCAGCAGACTTCTAAAAGCGTTGGCGCATATGGGGTGAACTACCCGGCCAATAAGGACTTCCTGGCCGCGGCGGACGGCGCCAACGACGCCAGCAACCACATCCAGCAGATGGCGGGCAACTGCCCCAACACCAAGCTGGTGCTCGGCGGCTACTCGCAGGGGGCCGCCGTCGTCGACATCGTCACGGCCGCACCGTTGCCCGGCTTGGGCTTCCGCCAGCCACTGCCGGCCACCGCCGCCGACCACGTCGCCGCCGTCGCCCTCTTCGGGAATCCGTCCAGCCGGGCGGGCGGACTGATGAACGCCCTGACCCCGGAATTCGCCGGCAAGACCATCGACCTGTGCAACCCCGGCGACCCGATCTGCTCGGGCGGCACCCGGTGGGCATCGCACCTGAGCTACGTGCCCGGATTGACCAACCAGGCCGCCAGTTTCGTCGCGGCCAAGGTTTAGCGGGTTCGCAGGTCCCGGGTGACCAGGTTGCGCGCCTCCAGTTGGTCATCGGGCGGGTAGTCGACGCTCGCCAGCGTCAGCCCGTGCGCCGGCGCGGCCGCGAAGTCACTGGAACGGCTTGTGGCGGTGAGCAATTCGCGACACCATGACGCCTCGCGCCGGTGCTCGCCCACGGCCAGCAGCGCCCCCACCAACGAGCGCACCATCTGCCAGCAGAACGCGTCGGCGGTGACGTGCGCGGTGATCAGGTGGCCGTCGCGCGACCACTCCAGGCGCTGCAGGTCGCGGATCGTGGTGGCGTTGGGCCGGTGCCGGCAGAATCCGGCAAAGTCGTGCAGCCCCAGCAGCTCCCGCGACGCGGCGGCCATGGCGTCCACGTCCAAGGGGCGCGGCCAGGCGGTGATGTAGCGGGCCTGCTGTGGTTCCACCCCGTAGGGCGCCGTCGACAGCCGGTAGGTGTAGTGACGCCGCAGCGCCGAGAATCGGGCGTCGAAACCCGCTGGGGCACGGGTGATGTCGAGCACCCGCACATCGGTGGGCAGGAACCGGCCGAGCCGGCGCGCCAGCGGCTCGAATTCCGCCTCCCCGGCGCGTGACGAGCGCGGGTAGGCGTGCGGAAGCGCGGCCGGCGGCACGTCGACGTGCGCCACCTGACCGGTGGCGTGCACCCCGGTGTCGGTGCGCCCGGCGGCCCGCAGCCGCATGGGCGCACGGAAGACCGTCGTCAGCGCCTCGTCGAGCACTCCGGCGACGGTGCGCTGGCCGGACTGAGGTGCCCAGCCGGCGAAATCCGTCCCGTCATAGGCGATGTCGAGCCGCAGACGGACGGCGTCGTTAACTCTCGTCAGCCTCGTCGGCCTCGGCGGCCTTCTCGGCCTCGGCCCTCGCGGCGACGGCCTTGTCGGCCTTCTCCTCGGCCTTGGCCTGGGCTTCGGTGGCCTCGCCGGACTCGGTGGCCTCGCCGGCTTCGGCTTCCGGCGTCTCGGCCGGCTCGGTAACCTCTTCGGCCGTCGGGCCGACGGCTTCCTCAGGCTCGACCGCCGCCTGAGGTGCCGCCGCCGCCGCAACCGGAGCCTTCTTGGGCGTCTTGGCCCGGCGCGCCCGGTCGGCCTCCGAGGTCACCGTCTTCTCCAGCACCAGCTGGATCACCGCCATCGGGGCATTGTCGCCCTTGCGCGGCTCGACCTTGATGATGCGGGTGTAACCGCCGTTGCGGTCGGCGAAGAACGGCCCGATCTCGTCGAACAGCTTGTGCACGACGTCCTTGTCGCGGATCTTCTTCATCACCTCGCGACGGTTGTGCAACGTGCCCTTTTTCGCGTGCGTGATCAGCTTCTCCGCGTACGGACGCAGCGCGCGCGCCTTCGGCTCGGTCGTCTTGATCTGGTTGTGCTCGAACAGCGACGTCGCCAGGTTGGCCAGCAGGGCCTTCTGGTGCGAAGACGACCCGCCGAGGCGGGGGCCCTTGGTGGGCTTGGGCATTGCACTATCTCCTCATTGGGGGCCGGCCCCCGTATCAGGTAGGGCCGGGACGGACGTCAATTACAGCTGTTCGGTTTCCGCGTAGTCCTGGTCGTCGTACGCGCCCTCGGTGGACCACGTGCCCGTGGCCACGTCGTAGCCCGCGACCTGCGACGGGTCGAAGCTCGGCGGGCTGTCCTTGAGCGACAGGCCCAGCTGGTGCAGCTTGACCTTCACCTCGTCGATGGACTTCTGACCGAAGTTGCGGATGTCGAGCAGGTCGGACTCGGTGCGGCTCACCAGCTCGCCGACGGTGTGCACACCCTCGCGCTTGAGGCAGTTGTACGAGCGCACCGTCAGGTCCAGGTCGTCGATCGGCAGCGCGAACGAGGCGATGTGGTCGGCCTCGGCCGGCGACGGCCCGATCTCGATGCCCTCGGCCTCGACGTTGAGTTCGCGTGCCAGGCCGAACAATTCGACCAGCGTCTTACCGGCCGACGCCAGCGCGTCGCGCGGGGTGATCGAGCTCTTGGTCTCGACGTCCAGGATCAGCTTGTCGAAGTCGGTGCGCTGCTCGACACGGGTCGCGTCGACCTTATAGGTCACCTTGAGCACCGGCGAGTAGATGGAATCGACTGGGATGCGGCCGATTTCGGCGCCGGAGGCCCGGTTCTGCACCGCCGGGACGTAACCGCGGCCACGCTCGACGACGAGCTCGACCTCGAGCTTGCCCTTGTCGTTCAGCGTCGCGATGTGCATCTCGGGGTTGTGCACCGTGACACCGGCGGGCGGGACGATGTCACCCGCGGTGACCGCGCCCGGGCCCTGCTTGCGCAGGTACATGGTGACCGGCTCGTCCTCCTCGGAGGAGACGACCAGGCCCTTGAGGTTCAGGATGATCGCGGTGACGTCTTCCTTCACCCCGGCGACGGTGGTGAACTCGTGCAGCACGCCGTCGATGCGGATGCTGGTGACGGCCGCGCCGGGAATCGACGACAGCAGCGTCCGGCGCAGCGAATTGCCCAGGGTGTAACCGAATCCGGGCTCCAGGGGCTCGATGACGAACTGCGAGCGGCTGTCGGTGAGGACTTCCTCCGACAGTGTGGGTCGCTGAGAAATCAGCATTTGTTTCTTCTTCTCCTTCTCGGCACCCGCTATTTGATGCCGTTGGGGGCTTCGAGCCGGGCGGCTCGAAAGTCCGTTACTTCGAGTAGAACTCGACGATCAGCTGCTCGGCGAGCGGCACGTCGATCTGCGCCCGCTCGGGCAGCTGGTGGATCAGGATGCGCTGGCGCTCCCCCACCACCTGTAGCCAGCTCGGGATCGGCCGGTCGCCCGCCGTCTCCCGCGCGATCTGGAACGGCACCGTGTTCAGCGAGCCGTCCCGCACGTCGATGATGTCGTACTGCGACACCCGGTAGCTGGGGACGTTGACGTGCACGCCGTTGACGCTGAAGTGGCCGTGGCTCACCAGCTGGCGGGCCATCCGGCGCGTGCGGGCCAGCCCGGCGCGGTACACGACGTTGTCCAGCCGGCTTTCCAGGATCTTGAGCAGCTCCTCACCCGTCTTGCCGGGCTGCCGGGTGGCCTCTTCGTAGTAGCGGCGGAACTGCTTCTCCATGACGCCGTAGGTGAAGCGGGCCTTCTGCTTCTCCTGCAGCTGCTGCAGGTATTCGCTCTCCTTGATCCGCGCGCGGCCGTGCTGGCCGGGCGGGTAGGGACGCTTCTCGAAGGCCTGGTCGCCACCGATCAGGTCGGTGCGCAGCCGGCGCGACTTGCGGGTGATGGGTCCGGTGTAACGAGCCATGATTGTCTTCCTAGACCCTTCTGCGCTTGGGCGGACGGCAGCCGTTGTGGGGCTGCGGGGTGACGTCGGAGATCGCGCCGACCTCGAGGCCCGCGGCCTGCAGCGAGCGGATCGCCGTCTCCCGGCCCGAGCCCGGGCCCTTGACGAACACGTCGACCTTGCGCACGCCGTGCTCCTGCGCCTTGCGCGCGGCGTTCTCGGCGGCGAGCTGCGCGGCGAACGGGGTCGATTTCCGCGAGCCCTTGAAGCCGACGTGACCCGACGACGCCCAGGCGATGACGTTGCCCTGCGGGTCGGTGATGCTCACGATCGTGTTGTTGAACGTGCTCTTGATATGCGCGGCACCGTGCGGGATGTTCTTCTTTTCCCGCTTGCGGGTCTTCTGCCCCTTCTTGGGGGCAGAGGCTGCCTTCTTGGCTGGTGGCATGGGCGATTACCTGGCCTTCTTCTTGCCTGCGATGGTGCGCTTGGGGCCCTTGCGGGTGCGCGCATTGGTCTTGGTCCGCTGGCCGCGCACCGGCAGGCCGCGGCGGTGCCGCAGGCCCTGGTAGCAGCCGATCTCGATCTTGCGGCGAATGTCGGCCTGCACCTCGCGGCGCAGGTCACCCTCAACCTTGAGGTTCGCTTCGATGTAGTCACGCAGGTGGGTCAGCTGGTCGTCGGTCAGGTCCCTGGTGCGCAGGTCCTTATCGATCCCCGTAGCTGCCAGGATCTCGTTCGACCGGGTGCGGCCGACGCCGAAGATATAGGTCAGCGCGATCTCCATCCGCTTGTCGCGCGGCAGATCGACGCCTACTAGTCGAGCCATAGGTGGCGTTTCCTCTTTTTCTCGGCGGAGGTCTTTTCCCAGCCCGTTCCCGCTTCGCGGGGCCCGGCCTCCGTCCGGGCGTGGATGAGCTGGCCCATCTCTAAAGATGCGAGCCGCTCAGTGGTGCTGGGAGGTCTGCATTCAGTTGTGTAAGGGGCTGCGTCTAGCCCTGGCGCTGCTTGTGGCGCGGATCGGAGCAGATCACCATGACCCGCCCATGCCGACGGATCACCCTGCACTTGTCACAGATTGGCTTGACGCTCGGGTTCACCTTCACGGCTGTTCGATCCTGTTCTTTCTCGTTGTCGGAATTCGGGCTTACTTGTACCGGTACACGATGCGGCCCCGGGACAGGTCGTAGGGAGACAGCTCCACCACCACCCGGTCCTCGGGCAGGATGCGGATGTAGTGCTGCCGCATCTTGCCGCTGATGTGGGCGAGCACCTTGTGACCGTTCTCCAGCTCAATGCGGAACATCGCATTGGGCAGGGGCTCGACCACGCGGCCCTCGACCTCTATGGCACCGTCCTTCTTGGCCATAACTTTTCAGCAATCCTCGTCTTTGGTTTCGTATCCTTGTGTGCGCCCATATCGGCGCAGCATTCGCCCGACTAGAAACGTGAGCCAAGGGCAGGAAATTCCAGGAAGTTCCTAAGACAGGGCACGCAAAAAGTCGGCGCGGATGACGCACCGTTGTCCCACGATACCTGGTCAGCGCCCTGACCCAAAATCGCTGGCGGCGAAATCCGGGCCGCCGATTATCCGCCTCCTCGACCTGCCGCCGGGGCCCTGACGAGGGCATACTTAACCCCGATGACGAGTCCCGCGAGCCCCGCAACCCCATCAGTTCAGCCTCGCAAGCCGGTCCTGTTGACCGTCGACGACGATCCATCGGTTTCCCGCGCGGTCGCCCGCGACCTGCGTCGCCAATACGGAGACCGGCACCGGATCGTGCGCGCGGAGTCGGGCCCCGACGCCCTGGACACGCTCAAGGAGCTCAAGCTGCGGGGTGAGACGGTCGCGGTGCTGATCGCCGACTACCGGATGCCGCAGATGAGCGGCATCGAATTCCTCGAGCAGGCGATGGATCTGTACCCCGCGGCGCGCCGCGTGCTGTTGACCGCCTACGCCGACACCCACGCCGCCATCGACGCGATCAACGTCGTCGACCTGGACCACTACCTGCTCAAGCCGTGGGATCCGCCGCAGGAGAAGTTCTACCCCGTCATCGACGCGCTGCTGGACGCCTGGCGTGCGGCACCCGAACATCCCATCCCGCACACCAAGGTGATCGGGCACCGCTGGTCGGAGCGGTCCTGGCAGGTGCGCGACTTCCTCGCCCGCAACGGGCTGCACTACTCGTGGTTCATGGCCGACGACCCCGACGGCGAGCGGCTGCTGAAGGCCGCCGGCGAGGACGGCCTGCGGCTGCCCGTCGTCGTCACCGAACGCGGCGACACCCTGATCGAGCCCACCGACGCGCAGCTGGCCGACACCCTGGGCCTGACCACCACGCCGTCGCAGGAGTTCTACGACCTGATCGTCATCGGCGGCGGGCCGGCGGGCCTGGCCGCCGCCGTGTACGGCGCCTCCGAGGGGCTGCGCACGGTGCTCATCGAACGCACCGCGACCGGCGGCCAGGCCGGCCAGAGCTCACGCATCGAGAACTACCTGGGCTTCCCCGACGGGGTGTCCGGCGGCCAGCTGGCCGACCGGGCCCGCAGGCAGGCCGAGAAATTCGGGGCCGAACTCATCACCGCCCGCACCGCCACGGCGCTCGAGGTCAACGGCCCCAAGCGCACCGTGCGGTTCTCCGACGGCGGATCGATTGACGCGCACGCCGTCATCCTGGCCACCGGAGTCGCCTACCGCCAGCTGCCGGCGGAGGGCTGCGGCGAGCTGACCGGCCGCGGCGTCTACTACGGGGCCGCCGTGTCGATCGCGTCGGAATGCGCCGGCGAGGAGGTCTACGTCGTCGGCGGGGCCAACTCGGCCGGCCAGGCCGCGATGTACCTGTCCCGCGAGGCCAAGTCGGTGACCATCGTGGTTCGGGCGCCGTCGCTCGACGCCTCGATGTCCTACTACCTCATCCAACAGATCCAGCAACGACCCAACATCACGGTGCGCACCTGCACAGAGGTGCGCCGCGCCGTCGGGGACGACCACCTTGAGCGGCTGACCCTGGTCGACAACCGGACCGGAGACACCGAGGACGTCACCTGCGCCCGGATGTTCATCTTCATCGGCGCCGCGCCGCGCACCGAGTGGCTGGACGGGGTGCTCGCCCGCGACAACCACGGCTTCGTCCTGACCGGGCCGGACCTGCGCAACGTCTGCGGCTGGACGTTGGACCGCCCGCCCCACCACCTCGAGACGAGCGTGCCGGGCGTGTTCGCCACCGGCGACGTGCGGGCCGAGTCCGCCAAGCGGGTCGCGGCCGCCGTCGGCGAGGGATCGATGGCCGTGATGCTGGTGCACCGCTACTTGGCGGAATCGTGACCGCCAAGACGCCGTGCGAGCCCGACGAGCTGCGCAGCCTGTTCCTGTTCGAGGCCCTCACCGACGAGCAGCTGGCGGTGTTGTGCGCCAACGGGCACATCGAGAACTACGAACCGGGCCCGATCTGCGTCGAGGGCGAGCCGGCGACCTGCTTCTACGTCCTGATCGAGGGCGAGCTGATGATGTCCAAGCTCTCCGGCGGCCAGGACATCGAAACCAACCGCACCTCGCAGCGCGGCGTCTATTGCGGGGCGTGGCGGGCGTTCACCGGCGGGAAGCAGAAGAGCTACGACGCCTCGGTGCACGTGACCAAGCCGTCGCGGTTCTTCGTGATGGACGCGCCGGTGTTCGCCAGGTTCATGAAGGACCAATTCCCGATGGCGGTCCACCTGCTCGACGGCATCGCCGTCGGCACCGACCGCACGCGCCGGATCATCGACAACCGGGAGAAGCTGTTGGCGCTGGGCCGGTTGTCGGCCGGGCTGACGCATCAGCTGAACAACCCCGCAGCGGCCATCGCCCGTGCGGCGGCCGACCTGCGCGGCCGGGTCGCCGGCATGCGGGGCAAGCTGGCGATGCTCGCCGACGGCACGGTCAGTCCCGAGGCGCTCAGCGCCCTGGTCCACCTGCAGCAGGAGGTCGCCGAGCAGGTCGCCAAGTCGGCGTCCGAGCACCTGAGCGCGATGGAAACCGCCGACCGCGAGGACGCCGTCGGCGACTGGCTGGAAGAACACGGCGTCGAGGGCGGTTGGGACATCGCGCCGACGTTCGTCGAAGGCGGCATCGACACCGACTGGCTGGAGCGGATTTCCACGGTCAGCGAGGAACTCGCGTCGACCTCGCTGGAGGAGGCGATCCGATGGATCAACTACACCATCGAGAGCGAACTGCTGATGAACCAGGTTCTGGAAGCGAGCAAACGGATTTCGGCGTTGGTCGCCGACGCCAAGCAGTATTCGCAGCTTGATCGGGCCCCGTTCCAGGTGGCCAACGTGCACGAGTTGCTGCGCAGCACGCTGGTGATGTTCGCCGACCGGTTGACCAAGGACCCGAGCAAGGAGTCCGCCAAGAATCCGGTGATCACCCTGGTCAAGGACTTCGACCAATCTCTTCCCGAAATCCCTTGTTACCCAGGTGATCTCAATCAGGTGTGGACCAACATCATCGACAACGCCATCGCCGCGATGCGCGAGGAGGGCGGCACGCTGACCGTCCGCACCTGCCGGGAGGGCGAGAACATGGCCCGCGTCGAGATCTGCGACACCGGACCCGGGGTGCCCGAGGAGGTGCGCGAGCACATCTTCGAGCCGTTCTTCACCACCAAGCCGTTCGGCGAGGGCACCGGCCTGGGGTTGGATCTGGCCTTCAACATCGTCGTCAAGAAGCATCGCGGGGACCTGCGCGTGGAATCGGTCCCCGGCGACACCCGGTTCATCGTGCTGCTGCCGCTCGAGACGCCGCCGCCCGTGGATGTAGACGTTCCGGAATAGCCGCACCGCGCCCCCGGTTGGGAACAACCATGACCGATGCAGCGAGCAAGCCCAATCTCGGCCGGTTCGGATCGTTCGGACGCGGCGTGACGCCACAGCAAGCCAAAGACATCGAATCCCTCGGATACGGGGCCGTGTGGGTGGGCGGTTCGCCACCGGCCGAGCTGGCCTGGGTGGAACCCATCCTCGAAGCGACGACCACCCTGCAGGTGGCCACCGGCATCGTCAACATCTGGACGGCCGCGGCCAAGCCGGTGGCGGAGTCGTTCCACCGCATCGACAAGGCCTACCCCGGCCGCTTCCTGCTCGGCATCGGCGTCGGCCATCCCGAGGCGCACACCGAGTACCGCAAGCCCTACGGCGCGCTCGTCGAATACCTGCAGCAACTGGACGACTACGGGGTGCCCGCCAACCGACGGGTGGTGGCCGCCCTGGGTCCGCGCGTCCTCAAGCTGTCGGCCGAGCGCGCCGCCGGCGCGCACCCGTACCTCACCACGCCCGAGCACACCGCTCAGGCGCGCGAGTTGATCGGCCCGTCGGCATTCCTGGCGCCCGAGCACAAGGCGGTGCTGACCACCGACCCCGAGAAGGCCCGGGCGGTCGGCCGCAGGGCGCTCGACATCTATTTCCAGCTCGCCAACTACCGCAACAGCTGGAAGCGGCTCGGTTTCACCGACGAGGAGGTCACCAAGCCGGGCAGCGACCGCCTGGTCGACGCGGTGGTGGCCTACGGCACGCCCGATGCGATCGCGGCGCGGCTGAAGGAGCACCTCGATGCGGGGGCCGACCACGTGCCCGTGCAGGTCCTGACGAAGGATGAAAACCTGGTTCCGGCTCTGGCCGAATTGGCCGGGCCGCTCGGACTGAGCTAGCAGACGACGCACGAGGGGGACGTAGATGACCGAGCCAGTAGCACTCAAACCCGACCTGGGCCGGTTCGGCGTATGGCTGGGGTCGCGCTCCATCACCCCCGAACTGGCGGCGCGGATCGAGTCACTGGGTTACGGCGCCGTCTGGATCGGCGGTTCACCGGATGCCGAGCTGTCGTGGGTGGAACCGGCCCTGGAGCAGACGACGTCGCTGCAACTGGCCACCGGGATCGTCAACATCTGGACCGCACCGGCCCCGGCGGTCGCCGAGTCCTTCAAGCGCATCGAAAACGCCCATCCCGGAAGGTTTTTGCTGGGTGTCGGGGTGGGACACCCCGAGCACACCCAGGAGTACGTCAAGCCGTACGACGCGCTGGTCTCCTACCTCGACGAGCTCGACGCGGCGGTGGTGCCCACCAGTCGCCGGGTGCTCGCGGCGCTCGGGCCGCGCGTATTGCGGCTGGCGGCGCAGCGCAGCGCCGGCGCCCATCCGTACCTGACCACGCCGGAACACACGGCCAAAGCACGCGAACTGGTGGGCAACTCCGTGTTCCTGGCGCCGGAACACAAGGTGGTACTCACCACCGACGCGGAAAAGGCCCGCGAGATCGGCCGCAGGTACGCGAACTTCTACCTGGACCTGAGCAACTACGTGAACAACTGGCTGCGGCTCGGGTTCACCGAAGCCGACGTGCGCAAGCCGGGCAGCGACCGGCTGATCGACGCGGTGGTCGCCTACGGCACGCCGGAGGCCATCGCGCACCGGCTCCGCGAACACTGCGACGCCGGGGCCGATCACGTCGCCGTCCAGGTGCTGGACGCCGGGGACGACGACGCGCTCGTCTCGGCACTGAGCGAATTGGCCGGGCCGCTGGGGCTGACTGGCACAAGCTGACCGACTCGCTCGGTTAGGGTTTGGGCATGCGGTTACTGGTCACCGGCGGCGCTGGCTTCATCGGCGCGAATTTCGTGCACAGCACGGTCCGGGAGCACCCCGAAGATTCCGTGACGGTGCTCGACGCCTTGACCTACGCCGGCCGGCGGGAGTCGCTGGCCGACGTCGAGGACTCCATCCGGCTGGTGGTGGGCGACATCTGCGACACCGAGCTGGTCTCGCGGCTGGTCGCCGAGTCCGACGCGGTGGTGCACTTCGCCGCGGAGAGCCACGTGGACAACGCGCTGGACGACCCGGGCCCGTTCCTGCACACCAATGTCGTCGGGACGTTCACCATCCTGGAAGCGGTGCGGCGCCACGGTGTGCGGCTGCACCACATTTCGACCGACGAGGTCTACGGCGACCTCGAGCTCGACGACCCCAACCGATTCACCGAGTCGACGCCGTACAACCCGTCGAGTCCGTACTCGGCCACCAAGGCAGGCGCCGACATGCTGGTGCGAGCCTGGGTGCGGTCGTACGGCGTGCGCGCGACGATCTCGAACTGCTCCAACAATTACGGGCCGTATCAGCACGTCGAGAAGTTCATCCCGCGCCAGATCACCAACGTGCTCACCGGCCGGCGGTGCAAGCTGTACGGCAGCGGCGCCAACGTCCGCGACTGGATCCACGTCGACGACCACAACAGCGCCGTGCGGCGGATCCTGGAAAAGGGCGAGATCGGCCGCACGTACCTGATCAGTTCCGAGGGCGAGCGCGACAATCTGAGTGTGCTGCGCACGCTGCTGAAGATGATGGGGCGCGAACAAGATGACTTCGACCACGTGACCGACCGCGTCGGTCACGATCTGCGCTACGCCATCGACCCTTCGCTGTTGTACGACGAATTATGTTGGGCGCCAAAGCACACCGATTTCGAAGAGGGGTTGAGCGCCACCATCGACTGGTATCGTGCCAACGAATCATGGTGGCGCCCTTTGAAGGACGCTGCGGAAGCCCGTTACGAAGAGCGTGGTCAGTAGATGAAGGTTCGCGAGCTCGCAATCCCCGGCGCCTGGGAGATCACCCCCACCATTCACGGCGATTCCCGCGGACTGTTCTTCGAATGGCTCACCGACCACGGGTTCACCGAATTCGCCGGCCACCGCTTGGATGTCCGCCAAGCGAACTGTTCGGTCTCGGCGGCCGGCGTGCTGCGCGGCTTGCACTTCGCCCAGCTGCCGCCGAGCCAGGCCAAATATGTGACCTGCGTACGCGGCTCGGTGTTCGACGTCGTGGTGGATATCCGGGAGGGCTCACCGACATTCGGGCAGTGGGATTCGGTGCTGCTCGACGACAAGGACCGCAGGACGATTTACCTTTCCGAAGGCCTGGGGCACGGCTTCCTTGCCTTGCAGGACGATTCGACCGTGATGTATCTCTGCTCGGCCGAGTACAACCCGCAGCGCGAGCACACCATCTGCGCGACCGATCCGGCGATCGGGGTCGACTGGCCGCTGGTGAACGGTGCCGCCCCCAGCCTGTCCGACCGCGACGCCGCGGCCCCCAGCTTCGAAGAAGTGCGAGCCGCAGGGCTTTTGCCCAGCTGGGAGGAGACGCAGAGGTTTATCGACGGGATGCGCAACGCATAACCGCGGGGTCGCGTTGTTTCACCGACCGCGACGGTCGTTATCCCACAAGGCACTTGGCCACTCTTCGCGCGCCAAATTGTATTCACCAATTGACCGAGCTCGGTGCGCGGATATTGACCAACCGCATATTTGCCATTGCGCGATACCTTAGGTACCGTGAACCGGCCCATTCTGGCGCTTGGTCGCGATACGATACGCCGATTAGGCCCTGTACGGACACGGGGGAGGCGGATGAAACTCGCGCAGGCCTTCGATCCGCGCAATAACGCCCTGAATGCCTGGCGGCTGGCGCTGGCGGGCGAGGTGATCTTCTGGCACACCTTCCCGATCAGGGGCCACCTCCCGTCCGCCCGGGCCGTCCTCCAGCTTCTACTTTGCGTCGGGGTGGACGGGTTCTTCGCGATCTCCGGATTCCTCATCACCGCGAGTTGGCTCGGCAATCCCCGCCTCCGTGAATACCTCGCCGCCCGCGCGCTGCGCATCCTGCCCGGGTTCTACGTCTGCCTGCTGGTGACCGCCTTCGTCATCGCCCCCATCAGCGTGGCGATTCAAGGCGGCTCGGCGGGCAAGCTCATCACCTCGGGCGCGCCGCTGGACTTCGTGTTGAAGAACAGCGCCGTGGCGCTGGTCAAGTTCGATATCGGCGGTACTCCGACCGGGGTTCCCAGCGCGGGCGTCTGGAACGCTTCCCTGTGGTCCCTCATCTGGGAAGTGATGTGCTACCTCATCGTTGCCATCATCGGCATCGTTGGACTCGCCACCCACCGGTGGGTGTCTCTCGCATTCTTGCTGCTGGCGACGGGCGGCGCGATGATGCTGCCGGGGCTGAAGTTCCCCGATGTCATGACCCAACACGAGGGCGACGTCCGCACCGCCCTGTTCTTCTTGGCGTGCCGCACCGCCATCATGTTCGCGGCCGGCGCGTTCCTTTATCAGTGGCGAGATGTGATCCCCGCCCGCTGGTCACTCGTCGCGTTGAGCGCGGCCATCGTCGTGGCCGCGGGTTTCCTGCCGGACTACCGGGTGGTCGGCGCCTTGCCCCTGGCTTACGCCGTGGTCGTATCGGGCGCCCTGATCCGCAACAAGCACCTGAAACTGCGTACCGACCTGTCCTACGGCATGTACATCTACGCCTACCCGACCCAGCAGCTGCTGCTCGTCTGCGGGCTCATCAGCCTTAACCCGCTGCTGTTGACCGGTGTTACCGCCGCCGCCACGGTGCCGTTGGCCGCGGCGAGCTGGTTCCTGGTCGAGAAGCCGGCGCGGCGCCTCAAACGGCGGTTCGGAAAGAAATCGTCCGCTCCCCAAGACCAAGATCAAGATGCAACTCAAGATCAAACAGTGATGGTGCCGCCCGCCCAGGAAGTCCCGGGATCCCCGCTTCCCCCGGAACGTCCGGGCACGGCCTAGTCGACAATCCCCATCCGACCACGCCGTCGGCGTGCGGCCGATACGATGGCGCGGACAGTTCGATGGGGGACGACGGTCGGAGGCGGATGAAGCTCGGGCAGGTATTCGATCCGCGCAGTAATGCTCTGAACGCGCTGCGGTTGGTGCTCGCGGCCGAGGTGATGCTCTTCCACTCCTGGCCCATCACCGGCCGCACGCCGCCCGCGGCGATCAATCAGCTCTTCTTCTCCGTGGGGGTCGACGGCTTCTTCGCGATCTCGGGATTCCTCATCACCAGGAGTTGGCTCACCGACCCGCGCGTGCGTGACTACCTCACCGCGCGAGCCCTGCGCATCCTGCCTGGCTTTTACATCTGCCTGGTGGTGACGGCGTTCGTGTTCGCGCCCATCAGTGTGCTGATCGAGGGCGGGTCGGCTCTCAAGCTGCTGCGCTCCATCGCACCGATCGAATACGTCTTGAAAAACAGCGCGGTGGCCTACCTCCAACCGAACATCGCCGGCACATTGAGTCAGGCGCCCGGTGGGCCCACCTGGAACGCATCGCTGTGGTCCCTCGTCTGGGAATTGCTGTGCTACCTCGCCGTTGCCTTCATCGGCGTCGTCGGGCTGGCCAACCGCCGGTGGGTTTCTCCGGTTCTGCTGGTGGTGGCCGTGTGTGCGGCGTTGGTGTTTCCCCCGCTGACTTTCCCCGGTGTCTGGACCATCCCCCAGCTCGCCGCGCGTTCGGCCATCATGTTCGCCGCCGGGGCGGTTATGTATCAGTGGCGGGACGTGATTCCCGCCCGCTGGTCGCTGGTCGCGGTGTGCGCGGCCATCGTTGTTGCGGCTGGGTTCCTGCCCGATTACCGCGTGGTCGCGGCCCTTCCCCTGGCGTACGTGGTCATCGTGTCGGGCGCACTGCTGCAGCACAAGCGGCTGCAGTTGCGCACCGACATCTCCTACGGGGTGTACATCTACGCGTACCCCACTCAGAAGATACTGGCCGTCTGCGGGCTCGCGACTCTGCATCCGGTCGTGTTCTTCGTCGTCAGCGCGGTCAGTACCCTGCCCGTGGCCGCCCTTAGCTGGTTCGTCATCGAAAAGCCCTCGATGTCCCTGAAACGGCGACTCAAGCAGAAGTGGGGCGCACCCGCGCCCGCAGGGCCGGGCGGCGAACAACCCGAGGAGCTCGTCGCCGACCGGACCGCTCCCCAGGCCCCGGGTACCGGCTAGGCCCGGTTCACAAGCGGGTCAAATAAGCCAAAATTCCCAACACGCCCGGCGGCTTGTCATACTATGCCGCGGACGGCTTCGGGGGCGATATGGGCGGAGGCCTATGACCCTCGGGCAAGCGTTCGATCCGCGCGCTAACGCGCTCAACGCATGGCGCCTGGCGCTGGCGACCTCGGTCATCGTCGGGCACTCCTTTATCCTCACCGGTCACCTATGGGCCGGCGCGCCATACATCGCCGCCGGCGGAGTCGATGGCTTCTTCGCCATCTCGGGATTCCTCATCACCGCGAGCTGGCTTCGCCACCCGCACCTCCGCGACTACTCTGCCGCCCGGGCCCTCCGGATCCTCCCGGGCTACTACGTCTGCCTGGTCATCACCGCGTTCGTCATCGCTCCGATCGGCCTGGCGATTCAGGGCGGCGCGGCGCTCAGGCTCCTGCTGTCCAGCGCACCGCTCGAGTACGTCGGTATGAACAGCGCCGTGGTGATGCTGAAGGCCGACGTCGGCGGGACACCGCGCGGGGTCCCTTATCCGGGAAGCTGGAACAGTTCGCTGTGGACACTCATCTTCGAGCTGGGTTGCTATTTCGCCGTGGCCGCCCTTGGCATGGCCGGGCTGGCTAACCGCCGATGGGTTTCTCCCGCCATATTGGCGTTGGCCGTGATCGGCGAGGCGTTGTCTCCGCCGATCAGACTCGGTGAGCCGTTCATGGGCCAGTTCGCGGCCGTGAGCTCGCGCTTCGCGGTCATGTTTGCGGCCGGCGCGTTGCTCTACCAGTGGCGGGACAAAATACCCGCCCGGTGGTCGCTCGTCGCGCTGAGCGCGGTCGTGGTCGCCTTGGGCGGCACCCTGCTTCCGCATTACCGGCTGCTCGGTGGAATTCCGCTCGCGTACGCCATCATCGCCTCCGGTGCACTCCTCAAAAACAAACGCCTGAGGCTTCGTACCGACCTGTCCTACGGCGTGTACATCTACGCGTTCCCGATTCAGCAGTTGCTGGTGATCTCTTGGCCTGACCGTCCGAATCCGGTTGTGCACGCAATCGTTGCGACGTTCGTCACGCTGCCGGTCGCCGCGCTGAGCTGGTTCCTGGTCGAGAAGCCCTCGATGTCGCTCAAGTCTCGGCTTCTGAAGAAATGGGCGGCCGAAGAGGAAGCTGCCGGTGAACGCCACCAGCCAGCCAATGTGGTCGCCGAACGATCAGATCCCCCGCCCACAGCAGCACCGTCAGCACCTCCGCACCCACGCTGATCGCGGCGTGCGGCGCGGGCTGCCAGCCCTGTTCCGAAAAGCCCAGCACGCCAACCGTTCTCGATAGGCCGAAGGCCACCAGCGAGCCACCCGCCACGGCCGCGCCGGCCCAGCGGAGCCAGCCCGGACCGCCGAAGAGGATCAGCAGGGCGATGGCGAACGACGCGCTGGCTTGAACCAGAAAGGCTGCGCCGACGTCCGGGATGTGTCGGTAGCCGTGGATATACAGGTAGGCGTGGCTGGCCGCGCTGGCCGCCAGTGACATGGCCAGGCCGATGCGAATCAGCAGAGTCATTGCAGCGCCTGCTCTTTCAATGCCAGGGCGGCCTCGCCGCGGGTGTAACTCACCTCGCGAATGCCGAGCGCGTCGCGGAGCTTGCCTGCGGGCAGGGTGACCGGCTTGGGCGCCGGACCGTCACCGGGCCGCGGCAGCGGGTACGCGGTCGTCGTCCCGCTGTAGAACGTCACGTTGCCGTCCGTTTTGGAAAACAATTGGTGCACATGCCCATTGAGGCAGGTGACCGACGAGAACCGGCGCAGGTAGCTCAGCGCCTGGGCCGCGTCGTCGGTGCCCCAGCCCCAGTTGGGGTACATCGCGAACAACGGGATGTGGCTGAACACGATGATGGGGGTATCGCTCGACAGCCGCGCGACATCCTTTTCCACGAAAGACAATTGGTCGGCACCCAGATGCCCGAGCTTGTGCAGGTTCAGCGTGTTGACCAGCGCAATCACGTGCACGCCCGCGGTGTCGAAGCTGTACCAGCCGTCGCCGACGGATCCGGCACCGAAGGCGCTTCGGTACTTCTGCCCCGCATCGTCGACCGAGTCGTGCTCCCCGGGCACGGTGAACACGTGTGGTGTCTTCAGGGCCGTCATCATCTGCTTCACCTGGTCGAACTGCTCGGGGCTGGACAGGTGCGTCAGGTCGCCGGTGTGCACGACGAAATCCGGTGTGTAGCCTAGATTGTTGACCTGCTCGATCGCGTGACTGAACGTGCCGGTGACGTCCGGGTTGGGCGCCCCGGCGAATCCGATGTGGCTGTCGCTGATCTGGGCGAACCGCAGGGTGGGCCGGGCGTGCGCGCGCTCGGCGGCCTCGGCACCCGCAACGTGCGAAATCACCTCGCCACCAACCACGGCGAAGCCCACGGCCGCCCCGAACCACGCCGTGTGCCGCATCAGCTGGCGGCGACTCATGTTGGGATTCATCGCGTCACCACCACGCTCCCGCGCATCATCGGGTGGATGGAGCAGACGTAGTCGAACGTTCCGGCCTCGGAAAAGGTGTGGGTGAAGGTGGCCCCAGTCCCCATCCCGGGTGAGTGGAACGAACCGTCGGAGGCGGCCACCGTATGCGGCTCCTCGTCGCGGTTGGTCCAGGTGACCGTGGTGCCCACGGGGACGGTCAGCGTGGCCGGCGCGAACGCGAAGCCGTCGATGGTGACCTGGTTGCCGCTCACCGGAGCCGCGGGCGCCGTCACCGAGCCCATCGGCATGCTGGTGCCGGAGCCGGAGCCGGTCGCGGGCCGCGAAGCCGAGCAGCCCGCCAGGAGGACCGCGGCGGCCAGGGCGACCGCCGAATGTTTTCGAAGCGTCATGCCCAGGAATAGGGCGGCGGGTTACACCACTCAGGCGGGCTGGTCGGGACGCGCGGGCGCGAACACCTCGATAACACCATCGACCTCACGAACCAGCAACGCCGGCAACGGCTTCGGGGCGATCGGCAGTTGGTGGGTGAGCACCTGACCGGTAGGCGAGAAAGACGTCGAGTGGCAGGGACAGCGCAGCGTGTCGTCGGGCGCGTCAAACCAGAGCCGGCAACCTTGGTGGGTGCATACCCCGGAGACGGCCTGCGGCTTGCCGTCGACGCGGCGGACGAATCCGCTGACCGAACCGAGATCGAAGGGATGCATGTTCCCGTCGGTTACCTGCGAACTGGCCGCCACCCGCTGCCAGGTGCCGGCGTTGGGCGTGAGCGGCGCGTTGTCGGCGGCGGGGACCCCGCCGGATTGGCCGGCGATCACGGCCCGGTCGATGGAGACCGCGGTGACCGCGGCGGCCGCCGCGGCCGACGTGCCGACGATGACCTGGCGGCGGGTGCTGCTGCGCTTCGGCGCCGCGTGCGGGCGCGCGTCGGACATCTGCTCGGCGAGGCGACCGTGCAGATCGTCGAGGAATTCCTGCCGCGGGGCCTCGCCCCGGCGTCCGGCCGCGCGCAATTCGATCGCCGTGCGCAGCTGCGCCGCCTCGAAGTCGTCTGGAGCGAACGGCCTGGGCCGCCGGCCCCGCAACAGGTCGTCGACGTATCGGCGGAGCCCTCGCGCGTTCATGGTGCACCCCCATCGTTGACCTGCGCCGCCAATCGCAGCGCGCGATGCTGGAGCACCTTGGCGTTGGCGACGCTGACCCCGAGTTCCGCTGCGGAATCCTTGATCGAATGCCCTTGCAGGAAGCGCAATTCCAGGATATGCCGGTAACGGTCCGGCAGATTGTCCAGAACCCGGGCAACACGCTGCGGCGCGGTGCTGATCGCTTCCTCGCTTTCCGGTGGTTGCTCGATGTCGTCGATCGAGGTTATCTCCCGGCCCAGGGTCTCCCGCCAATGCGCGGCCAGCACCGTTCGCGCGGTGACCCGTAGGTAGGCGCGCACCTCGCCGACGCTCGCGGTGAGCCGCAGCGGCCGCAGCGCGGCGAGGAAGACCTCGGCGGTGAGATCCTCGGCGTCGGCCCGGTTGCCGACCCGGGCGAACAGCGTGCGGTAGACCCAGGACGCGTTGTCCTGGTACACCGCTTCCCAGTCGGGATAGCCATCGTCAAAGCCGCTGTCGGGCACCGCCCGCAGCGGCCGTTTGACGGGTTCGCTTTGTGCCGCCACGTGCCTCCTCCACCCGATGAATATCGAGCCGGGTTACACCGGTTATCACGGTGCGGCAACCGAGGTTTGTTCACTGAGCAGCGCGTCGAGTTTGGTGGCGGTGGCCGAGAACACCGACCTGGCGATGCTCAGCAACCGGTCGCGCACGCGGGGCTTTGCCGACGCCGGCGGCAGCAGATGACCGACGAGATGGCCGAACAGGTCCAGGCGCGCCGCGGACAGCCAGGCGGTCAGCTCCTGATCGTCGAGCCAGCGCAGCTGATTGCTGTAATCCGCCAGCGCCAACCGCAGCCAGTCGATATCGGTGTCCGGATGGGGCAACGGCACGCAAAGCTGATTCCTGGTGGTGTCGTCGGCATACGCGGCTTCGACGTGGGCGATCAGCGCGGCGCTGAAGATCTGCTGGCAACCGCGCACGCTTTGCAGCGTGATTCGGCTGGCATCGAAAATTATTGTTGCCGGACGCTTTTCGGCGCCGTCGGCGGTGCAATCGACAAAAAGGGCGTCGCCGTCGAGCGCCACCGTGCCGCCCTCGAGGACCATCCGGTCGGCCTCGACCCGCAGCAGGTGACCCATGCGCACCACATCGCCGATGCGTCGCAGCTGTTCGAGTTCGGCCCGGGTGACTGTCGCGCAGCGATACATCGTCGGCCGGATCGCCGGATCGATCCGCAGCACACTGCCGACGTCCTCGAGCCGGCAGAACAAATCCTCGATTGACGCGGCGTCGTTGATCGCGCGCAGTTGCGCAATGAAGCCGGCTTTGATCTTGTCGGCGAACAGCGGTCCCGGCTGCATCGTCGCGCGATCCAGCAGCCAGGAGTCGCGGGGCGCGATCCAGGTCAGCCGGTCCGGCGCGATGTCCTGGCCGAGCAGCCACAGGCAGGTGTCGATGCCGGTCTTTCCCGCGCCGACGATCACATAACGTTCCTGCGCACCCAGTTTCGGCAGGTCGTTCGGCGGCACGCAGGTGATGCCGGGCGCGACGGCGTAGGGCGGCGGGCGCATGGCCGGCACCGTGACGTGCATGTAGGTGGCGTCCACGACGCGGCGGGCCACCCTGACGGTGTAGTCGGCGCCGGCGAGCGTGGTGAAGCGGCCGTCACCGCGGTACTCGCTCATCGGGAAGTAGGAGACCCGGCCGCTCGCCAGTAGCCGCTGGCGCATCACATGGTCGTAGTAGGCGCACACCTCCCCGGCGGTGGCCAACTCGTAAAGCCCTTGGTTCCAACCGACTTGGTCGATGGAGTCGCTGCCGAGGCGCAGCGAATTGACGCCGTAGAACGCCGAGGGCTGGTGCAGCCGGACGAACGGGTAGGCCATGGTCCAGTGCCCGCCCGGCTGATGATTGCGGTCCACCAACACCACGCGGGCATCCGTCTCGGACACCAGCGTGTCGACGAACGCCATGCCCATGGCGCCCGCGCCGACCACCAGGTAATCGGCCTCGACGGTGCGCATACGCCTGAAGGCTAGCCTGCTCAGCCGAGGTCGGCCGCCGCGGCACGGATCTCGTTCAGGGCGGTGCGAACCAATTCGCCCAGGCTCTGATCGCCGTCGGCCGTGACCCATTCGGCGAACGCCTCCTTGAAAGCGAGCCCACCCAGCTCGGCCGCCAGGGCCGCCGCCCGGTGCGGCACGCCGCGCGCCCGCAACGCACCCGCCATGGCCGCGGCCAGGCCGACCTGTTTGAGCGCATCGCGCTCCTGCAGCTCGGTGCTGGTGGCGATGACCGCTTTGAGCCGGGGCGCCAGCTCGCGATTGAACGGCGTCATCGACCCGGCCACGCGGTCCAGCCCGGCCGCGACGGCGGCGAGCGGGGTGGCGTCCGCCGGCGCCGACGAGATGCCGTCGACCAAGAGCCGCGACAGGCTTTCCTGGCCGGCCGCCAGCACCTCCCGCTTGTCGGGGAAATACCGGAAGAAGGTGCTCTTGGTCAGCCCGGCGCGATCGGCGATCTCGGCGACGGTGGTTCGGTCGTAGCCCTGTTCGGAGAACAGATGCAGCGCGGCCTCGACCAGCCGCAGGCGCGCATCGGGTTCCCATCGGGGCATCCCGTCATCGTAGCGATAAGACCTTTGTCCCATCACCTGGTAGCGTGATGAGACATCAGTCCCATCACTCAGAGGAGACGCTCATGCGGGTTTTCGTCACGGGTGCCACCGGCGGCATCGGCTCGGCCATCGTGCCCGAACTGATCGGCGCGGGCCACGAGGTCCTCGCGCTGGCGCGCTCCGACGCGTCGGCGCTGGCCGCCCAGTCCATGGGAGCCGAGGTGCTACGCGGCGATCTCGACGACCCGAACAGCCTGCGCAGGGGCGCCGCGGAGTCCGACGCCGTGATTCACCTCGCCTTCCTGCACTTCGACGACTTCGAAAAGGCGGTCACCCAGGAGGCCGGTGCCGTCGAGGCATTCGGCGCCGCCCTCGAGGGGACCGGCAAGCCATTCGTCATGGCCTCGGGAACACCGGTTGTGCCCGGCCGTGCCTGCACCGAGGAGGACCCGATGCCGACCGATGGATCTATCGGCGGACGGGGCCGAAACGCCAAGGCCGCCCTGGACCTGGCCGCAAAGGGGGTCCGGTCGGCGGTGGTCCGCCTCCCCAGGTCCGTGCACCGGGCGGGCGGGCCGTGCGGGTTCGCGTCCCTGCTCATCGAGGCGGCTCGACGCACCGGGGTGTCCGGATATGTCGGCGACGGCGGCCAGCGGTGGCCGGCCGTGCATGTCCTCGATGCCGCGTGCCTGTTTCGTTTGGTTCTCGAGGAGGCCACTCCCGGTACGGTCGCGCACGCGGTCGCCGATGAGGGGGATCCGATGCGCGCGCTCGCCGAGGCCATCGGGCGGGAACTCGGCGTGCCCACGACGCCGGTCCCGGCCGACCATTTCGGCTTCTTCGGCGCCGTCTTCGAGGCGGACCAACCGGCCTCGAGCGCGCTGACCCGCCAGAGGTTCGGTTGGCGACCCAGCCACCCGAGCCTCCTGGAAGACCTGGAAGCGGGCAACTACCTGGCGTGAAACCGGTGTCCTTGCGACGCCCGTCGGCGGTTACTAGGATATCCAAGTATCCGCCTCTCACGCGCGTACAACTCGAGGACACCATGACAACCCAAATCCCCCACTTCATCGATGGGCAGCGCACCGCCGGCCAATCGACCCGCACCGCCGACGTCTTCAACCCCAGCACCGGCGAGGTGCAGGCGCGGGTGCCGATGGCCGGCAAGGCCGAAGTCGACGCCGCGGTGGCCTCGGCCGTCGAGGCGCAAAAGGGTTGGGCGGCGTGGAATCCGCAGCGGCGCGCGCGTGTGCTGATGCGATTCGTCGAACTGGTCAACGACCACATGGACGAGCTCGCCGAGCTACTGTCCCTCGAGCACGGCAAGACGGTTGCCGACGCGCGCGGGGACGTCCAGCGCGGCATCGAGGTCATCGAGTTCGCCATCGGCATCCCCCACCTGCTCAAGGGCGAGTACAGCGAAGGCGCCGGCCCGGGCATCGACGTCTACTCGCTGCGCCAGCCGCTGGGAGTGGTCGCCGGCATCACCCCGTTCAACTTCCCGGCGATGATCCCGCTGTGGAAGGCCGGGCCGGCCCTCGCGTGCGGCAACGCCTTCGTGCTCAAGCCCAGCGAGCGTGACCCGTCGGTTCCGGTGCGGCTGGCGGAGCTGTTCTTGGAGGCCGGCCTGCCGCCCGGCGTGTTCCAGGTCGTGCACGGAGACAAGGAGGCCGTCGACGCCATCCTGCACCACCCCGACATCCAGGCGGTGGGCTTCGTCGGCAGCTCCGACATCGCCCAGTACATCTATGCGACGGCCGCGGCCACCGGCAAGCGGTCGCAGTGCTTCGGCGGCGCCAAGAACCACATGATCGTGATGCCCGATGCCGACCTGGACCAGGCGGTCGACGCGCTGATCGGGGCCGGGTACGGCAGCGCCGGCGAACGGTGCATGGCGATCAGCGTCGCGGTGCCCGTCGGCGAGCGGACCGCGGAACGGTTGCGCGCCAGGCTCATTGACCGGATCAACAACCTGCGCGTCGGGCACAGCCTGGACCCCAAGGCCGACTACGGCCCGCTGGTCACCGAGGCCGCGCTGGCGCGGGTACGCGACTACATCGGCCAGGGCGTCCAGGCCGGCGCCGAATTGGTGATCGACGGCCGCGAGCGCGCCAGCGACGACCTGACATTCGACGACGCCAGCCTCGAGGGCGGATTCTTCATCGGCCCAACGCTGTTCGACCACGTCACTCCCGACATGTCGATCTACACCGACGAGATCTTCGGGCCGGTGCTGTGCATCGTGCGCGCCCACGATTACGAAGAGGCGCTGCGGTTGCCTTCGGAACATGAGTACGGCAACGGCGTGGCCGTCTTCACCCGCGACGGCGACGCCGCCCGCGACTTCGTGTCCCGGGTGCAGGTGGGCATGGTCGGCGTGAACGTGCCGATCCCGGTTCCGGTGGCCTACCACACCTTCGGCGGTTGGAAGCGCTCCGGCTTCGGCGACCTCAACCAGCATGGGCCCTCGTCCATCATCTTCTACACCAAAACGAAGACGGTGACGTCGAGGTGGCCGTCCGGCATCAAGGATGGCGCCGAATTCGTCATCCCCACAATGGATTAGGGCTCTATGTTCACCCTCAACGACGACGAGCGGGTCATCACCGAGACGGCGGCCGCGTTCGCCGCCAAGCGCCTCGCCCCGCACGCCCTGGAATGGGACGCCGCCAAACACTTTCCGACCGACGTGTTGCGCGAGTCGGCCGAGCTGGGCATGGCGGCGATCTACTGCCGCGAGGATGTCGGCGGCAGCGGCCTGCGCCGGCTCGACGGGGTCCGCATCTTCGAGCAGCTGGCCATCGCGGACCCGACCACCGCCGCGTTCCTGTCCATCCACAACATGTGTGCCTGGATGATCGATAAGTTCGGCACCGCCGAACAGCGCAAGGCCTGGGTGCCGCGGCTGGCCGCGATGGACGTCATCGCCAGTTACTGCCTCACCGAGCCGGGTGCCGGCTCCGACGCCAGCGCCTTGAGCACCCGGGCCGTCCGGGAAGGCGGCGACTATGTGCTCGACGGCGTCAAGCAGTTCATCTCCGGCGCCGGCGCCTCCGACGTGTACGTGGTGATGGCCAGGACCGGCGGTGACGGCCCGCGCGGCATCTCGGCCTTCGTCGTCGAAAAGGGCGCTCCGGGGCTCAGTTTCGGTGCGCTGGAAGAGAAGATGGGCTGGCATGCCCAACCCACCGCGCAGGTGATCCTGGAGGGCGTGCGGGTACCCGCCGAGGCCATGCTGGGCGGCGCGGACGGCGAGGGCGCCGGATTCGGCATCGCGATGAACGGCCTAAACGGCGGCCGGCTCAACATCGCGGCGTGCTCGCTGGGCGGCGCCCAGTCCGCCTTCGACAAGGCGGGCGCCTACGTCCGGGAACGGCAAGCGTTCGGCAAGGCACTGCTCGACGAGCCCACCATCCGGTTCACCCTGGCCGACATGGCCACCGGGCTGGAAACGTCGCGAATGATGTTGTGGCGGGCCGCGGATGCGCTGGACAACGACGACCCCGACAAGGTCGAGCTGTGCGCGATGGCCAAGCGCTACGTCACCGACACCTGCTTCGAGGTGGCCGACAAGGCCCTGCAGCTGCACGGCGGCTACGGGTATCTGCGTGAGTATGGTCTGGAAAAGATCGTCCGCGATCTGCGGGTGCATCGAATCCTGGAAGGGACCAACGAAATCATGCGGGTGGTCATCGGCCGCGCCGAGGCCGGACGATTCCGCGCGACCGCTTAGAAAGGCAGCCATGACCTCGATTGCGTTCCTGGGGCTGGGGAACATGGGCGGGCCGATGTCGGCGAATCTGGTGTCCGCCGGCCACACCGTGCGCGGGTTCGACCCGGTGCCCGCGGCGGTCGCCGCCGCGGCCGGCAACGGGGTCACGACGTTCGACAGCGCGGCCGAGGCGGTGGCCGGGGCCGACGTGGTGATCACCATGCTGCCCAACGGCGACCTGGTGAAGCGGTGCTACGCCGACGTTCTGCCGGCGGCCAAGGCGGGAGCGCTGTTCATCGACAGCTCGACGATCTCGGTCAATGACGCCCGCGAAGTGCACGCGCTTGCGCAGTCGCACGGGGTTTCGCAGCTGGACGCGCCCGTCTCCGGCGGGGTGAAGGGCGCCGTCGCCGGGACGCTGGCGTTCATGGTCGGCGGTGACGACGGCGCCCTGGAGCGCGCCCGGCCCGTGCTGGAACCCATGGCGGGCAAGGTGATTCACTGCGGCGCGGCTGGAGCCGGGCAGGCCGCCAAGGTATGCAACAACATGGTGCTGGCGGTGCAGCAGATCGCCGTCGGCGAGGCCTTCGTGCTGGCCGAGAAGCTCGGGCTTTCAGCGCAGTCCCTGTTCGACGTCATCACCGGCGCGACCGGCAACTGCTGGGCCGTGCACACCAATTGCCCCGTGCCGGGCCCGGTGCCGACATCGCCGGCCAACAACGACTTCAAGCCGGGTTTCGCGACCGCACTGATGAACAAGGACCTGGGCCTGGCCATGGACGCGGTGGCCTCGACCGGGTCGGCGGCGCCGCTGGGCAGGCACGCCGCCGAGATCTACGCCAAATTCGCGGCCGACCACGCCGACCAGGACTTCAGCGCGGTGATCGAAATGCTGCGCGAAACCCCCTGAACGGCAATGGGATTCACAACCTTCACATTGGCACCTGCGAAGACTCACCGCGCGTTTTGCCCGCCTCCGAGCGACAACCGTTGTCGCTGTGAGGCGGGCAAAATGTCGCATCCCGCCCGCGCCGGGACTGCTGGGACGGATGTGACCCAGGCGAGCGATTCAGAAGTCGCCCGCATCGCGGCGCAGCGTTTCGATCGATGAAACCAGCGCCCGCGCTTCGGCTTCGGACATCCCGATGTCGGCGAACACCTGATCGTTGAGGGTCACGGTGGCGTCCTCGACCGTCGAGCGGCCCAGGTCGGTGATCTGCACCAGCGTGGTGCGCCCATCGGTGGGGTGCGGCACCCGCTGCACCAGCCCGTCGGCTTCCAGCCGACGGATCGCATGCGTCACGCTCGTGACGTGGACCTGCAGCCGATCGGAGGCCTTGGTGATCGGCAGCGCGCCGGTCCGGCTGAACGCCAGCAGGCGCAGCAACTCGTAGCGGGAGAAACTCAGGTCGTAGGGGCGCAACGCCGTCTCGACGCGGGCCAGCAGGATCTGGTGCGCCCGCATCACCGAGGTCACCGCGACCATGCCCTGCGCCACATCGCTCCAACCGGAGCGCTCCCAGTTGTCGCGCGCCGCGGCGATCGGATCACGCTTCGGCGGTCGTGAGGCGGCCACGCCCCTTCATACCGCACTTGGCGCGCGAGCGTGGCCTTTCCCCAGCGCCGCGAGCACCGCCAGTGTCGAGGCGCGATTGCCCACGGTGATCCGCGCGCCGCCGTCCGGGTAGCACCGCACCCGTAGCCGGTCGTCGACGAAAACCTCATGCCACGGCCCACCCCTCGGGGGCAGGTACATGAAGTTGGCGTGCGCGTCCGTCGTGTCGACCCCCAGCGCGCCGAGGCGCATCCGCAGATAACAGCGTTCGGCGTTGATCATCCGGACCCGGTGCAGCAGTTGGTCTTCCGCGGCGTAGGACGCGGCGACCGCGACCAGACTGGTGATCGGGGCGCCGAACGGCAGCTGATGGGACCACAGCGCGGCGGCCAGTTCCCGCGCCGCCACGCCGTAACCGATCCGCAGCCCCGCCAAACCGTAGGCCTTGGAGAAGGTCCGTACCACCACCACATTCGGGAAGCGGGTGACCAACGCCGACACCGCGATGCGGTGCTCGGGCGCGGTGAACTCGATGTACGCCTCGTCGAGCAGCACGACGGTCTCGCGCGGCACGCGGCGCAGGAACGCCGAGACGGCGGCCGCGGACTCGATCGTCCCGGTGGGATTGTGCGGCCGGCACAGGACGACGACCCGGGCATCGGCGGCGGCGCGGGCCAGCCCGTCGAGGTCCTGGTGACCCTGCGCGTCCAGGGGAACCGTCCGCGTCTTCAGTCGCGCCATCCGCGCGAGGATCGGGTAGCCGTCAAAGGTGGGCGCCGCCATCGCCACCGTGTCGCCCGGCGTGGTCAGCGCCTGCAGGGCCAGCAGCACGACGCCCGTCGCGCCGGCGCCCGGCACCACCCGGTCGGTGGGAACCCCGATGTGGTCGGCGATCACGCCGCGCAGCCGCTCGGGCACGAACTCGGGGTAGCGGTTGACGGCGTGAACGGACCGCATCAACGCCGACCGCACCGCCGACAGCGGGGGGAATGGATTCTCGTTAAGCGACAACGCGAACGGGTCCACCGCGTCGGGCAGCGCGTCGCAGCCGCCACCGTCCACCGGGCTAGGGACGGGCTGCATCACCCTCGCCCGCCCCAGCGTACCGCCGCCGCACCGGCGAAGTCGCCGGCATGCGCGAACGCGGCCATCATGATGACGTCCCCGGCCTCGACCTGCCCATCGGAGATCGCGCGGTCCAGGTTGATCGGGATGCCGGCGCCGAACAGGTTGCCGCACTCATCAAAAGTGTCGCGGTGTCTCGACTCGGGCAACTCGAGGGCCTCACGCCAGTTGCGCAGGAACACCCGGTTCGGTTGGTTGGTGACGAGCAGGTCGATGTCCTTGGCGGGCAGGCCTATTCGATCGCACACCGCCAGCGCCACCTCGGGGACCTGCCGGTTGCCGCGGGCCAGCACCTTGGTGATCTTGCTTTCGGTGAAGCCGATGCTGCCCTCGCCGGCCCCGGCCTGCCACCACTTGCGGGGCGGGTCGTAGGACAGCGTCATCTCGCCGGCGTATTCACCGTAGGTGCGGCACTCGACGTCGAGGATGGGCGATTGGTCGCCCCGCGTGACCAAACCCAGCGCCGCGCCGTCCCCGGGCACCGCGGACTGGGCCTTGCGGCGGATGGTCGGCTGATCGAAGAACTGTCCGGCCGCGTTCTGTGCGATGGCGATCAGCGCGGTGTGCCCGTCCCCGGCGGCCAGCAGTTTGCGAGCCACGTTGAGTGCCAACACGAACGCCGCGCAGCCGCCGTTGTTGAGGTCGAGCACCCAGGACGGCCGCATGCCCAGCCGGTGCGCGATGCCGCCGCCTTGCCCGTAGAAGGCCATGTCCGGCACCTGGGTGTGGGTGATGAGCACGTCGGCTCCCTCGACCACGTCCTGGCCGTGCCGCTCGATCAGGCCCTGCGCCGCGTGTTCGATCATGTCGATCGAACTCTCGTCCGGCCCGACGTGGTGGCGGAACTTCGGGGCGCGGAACATCACGTTCTCGCGCAGGTCGTCGGATTCGGCGAATTGCGCGTAGTAGTCGGCGCCGATCGGCTCGCCGGGCAGATAGGTGGAAACGTCGATCAGGCTGACGCTCGGTTGGCTCATGTTGCTACCTCATCCATTTCGGCGTCACCGGAAGGCCGTTGCGGTGCCGGTATTCGGCGATCGCCTTGAGGTTCTGCAGCTCCAGCGCGTGACCGGCGCCGAACATGTCCCAGAAGTCGCCCACCCACACCGGCCGCTGCGCCGGCGCGGTCTCCGGGTACGGGTTCTTGTCATAGAACGGGTGGTGGCAGTTCGTCCACAGCACAACCGATCCCGGCTTGTCGAGGACCACCTGTGCGTCGACGACGCGCATCAGATAGATCATCCACAGGTGCTTGCCCTGGTCCCATGCGCAGTGGTAGTCGACGGTCCGCGCCGCCGCGTTGGCGACGGTCCGGGTGTAGATCTCGGTCTCCGAGCCGAGCCGGTCGTAGGCCAGCCACAGGCCGGGTGAGTCGGTGGGCGTGAAACCGCGCAGGCTGTACGTCCACTCCT
This sequence comes from Mycobacterium sp. E1386, assembly GCF_001672745.1. Lineage (NCBI taxonomy): Bacteria > Bacillati > Actinomycetota > Actinomycetes > Mycobacteriales > Mycobacteriaceae > Mycobacterium > Mycobacterium sp. E1386. Next base: position 31,937 of record NZ_LZKH01000083.1, on the reverse strand, counting down.
CGAGGCTGCGGGTGTCGGCCAGGTATTCGTACAACTCATCGGGCGGGCACGCAACGTAATCGTTGACCGTGCAGTACTCCCCGAAGACCTGGTCGTGCGGGTAGACCGACCGCATCATCTCCATGATGATCGGGGTCGCCTTCTCCCGCGGGCTGGTTTCGATGCGGACCACCCCGTCGATGGGAGTGGGGATGTCCTCAAGCGCTGGCAGCGACATCGGCCCGGTTCTCCTTTGCGGTCGGAACCTGTTCTGTGGCAGCCGCGCTGCCTGACAGCGCGGTGAGAAATGGTGCAAACGGCGGGATTTCGTCAGCATCGCATTCGACGCTGACGACCGCCGGGCCCTCGATGTCCAGCGCCACCCGAAGCGCCGCGGCAAGTTGGGCGGGGTCACTGACATCGACCGATGTCAGCCCGGGAAACATCGCGGCCAGACCGGTTCCCAGCGCGCTGGGCAGGAAACGGTTGTAGCTGTAGCGGTTCTGGTAGAACAGCTGTTCACGGGTCACGCACATCGCGTGGGCGTTGTTGTTGAACAACACGAACGTCACGGGAAGCCGGTACTGCAGCGCGGTGTGCACCTCGAGTCCGTGCATGAAAAAGGCACCGTCCCCGGCGATCACCACGGTGCGGCCGCTCTGCCGGCCGCCGTTAGCGCGTCCGAACGCCATGCCGATCCCGGCCCCGAAGCTGTAGCCCATGCCGCCCATCCCGAGCGCGGCGACGAACCTGCCGCCGCGCCGGGCCGGCAGGTAGTGGATCGCTGCCGCGCCGGTGTTGCCGGCGTCGACGACGATGTCGGCCCCGTCGGGCAGGGCACGGTCCAGTACCGCCATGGCGTCGCGGTACCGCACGCCCGGCCCGTCGCAGTCCTTGGGCGTCAGTTCGGTGCGCGGCACCAGATCGGGTACCCGCACGCCGTTCGGGCGTCCGTGACCGCGCAGTGCCTGGGTCAGCAGGCGCAGCGAGCCACGCAGGTCGTCGGTGTGCACGTGTGTGCAGTGCAGATAGGGCCGCGCCGACCCGATCGATACCGTCCGCACCGCCGCCAGTGCGTCGTCCAGGCCGCCGCGCGCGGTTACCGTGAGCCGGGTGCCGACGATCAGGCACAGGGCGCTGGCGGCCAGCGTTTCGGCCACGCTCGGGTGGCCCATGACGCCGGTCACGCCGACGGCCGACGACGAGCCGAAACCCGGCGTGCCGGCGACGTCTTTGGCGTCTGGGACGGTGGCCACCCGCGCGCGCAGCAGCGCGCGCAGGTCCTCGAGTTCGGCCCGGGCGTCGTCGCGGGCCACCTGCTCGCCGGCGATGATCGTGACCTGACCGGTCGTCCGGCGCAGTTCCCGGGCGATGGGATGCGGGTCGCCGATCGACGCGCTGAAATGCAACTGCTCGGCGCTGCCGTCGACGGCGATGAAAGCCTGCTGAATGTCCTTGGGCAGCAACAACACCGCCGGGCCCCCGGCGCGCGCCGCGCGGATCGCCCTGGGCAACGCCGACAGGACGTCCGTCGGAGAGACCAGCCGCTCGCAAAACACCGACACCGCCGAGAACAGCGCGCGGGCATCCAGCGATCCATTGCGGCCGCTGGTGTCCTGGAAACTGCCCTGTCCGTCCATCGTGGTCGCGGGCTGGCCGACCAGGGCCAGCACCGGAACCCGGCTCGCGAACGACTCGCCCAGACCGGCGACGAGGTTCAGCGCTCCCCCACCCGACGTCGCCGCCACCACGCCCAGCCCGGCACCGCTGCGGCTGTACCCGTCGGCCATGGTGGCCGCCGAGAACTCATGCTTGGCCAGCACCGCGGTGAGTTCCGGCCGGAACTGCGCGGCGTCGTACAGATCCTCGATGTTGGCGCCGTCGACGCCGAAGAGGTGGTCCACCCCGAGCGACGCGAGGTGCCCGACGATGTGATCGACCACCCGGTACTTGCCGGACATGTCTTCAGACACGAGGCCGGCACTTGATCGGTTCACCCCGGCGGGTGAACCGCGTGCCGCCGGCCTTCGTGGTGTCTAGATGACCATCGAACTGCGCAACGTGGTGCGCGAATATCGGGTCGGCGGTCAAACGGTCCGGGCACTCGACGGGATCAGCCTTCGCCTCGGGGACGGTCAGTTCGTGTCGGTGGTCGGACCCTCCGGCGCGGGTAAGAGCACGCTGCTTCACCTGCTCGGTGCGCTGGACTCTCCCGATTCCGGCTCGATCATGTTCGACGGCGAGGAGATCGGCCGCCTGGGCGACGAGGAGCAGTCGGAGTTCCGCCACCATCGGGTGGGTTTCATCTTCCAGTTTTTCAACCTGTTGCCGACCTTGTCGGCGTGGGAGAACGTCGCGGTGCCCAAACTGCTCGACGGTGTCCGGCTGGGCAGGGTCAAACCGGATGCGATTCGGTTGCTGGACCGCGTCGGGCTCGGCGACCGGACCGAGCACCGGCCGGCGGAACTGTCCGGCGGCCAGATGCAGCGCGTCGCGGTGGCGCGCGCGTTGATGATGGACCCGCCGCTCATCCTCGCCGACGAGCCCACCGGCAACCTCGACTCCGCGACCGGCGCCTCGATCCTGGAGCTGCTCGCCGGGGTGGCACACGAAGCCGGCCGCGGCCGGCTCGTGGTGATGGTGACCCACAATGCGGACGCCGCCGCGGCGACCGATCGGGTGATCACGCTGCAGGACGGCCGCGTCGGTTCGGACGTACCGGCGGTCCCTGCGTGAAACTCTCGGCGGCGGCCAGCCGACTGCGCGTGTTCAGCCTGCGTGAGCTCGCCGTGCATCGCCGCCGCACGCTCGCGTCGATCGCCGTAATGGCGGTTTCCGCAATGTATTTGGTCGCGATATTCGGCATCTTCGGTTCGATCAGCGGGTCGGTCAACCGGCTGGCCGACGGGGTCGCCGGCGTGGCCGCGCTCGAGGTGTCGGGCATCACCGACGCCGGATTCCCCGACACGATATTGGCCGACGTGTCCGCGGTTCCCGGCGTCGCGACCGCGGCGCCGATGATCCGGACCTCCGCGTCGACGGCGACGGGACCGGTGCTGCTGTTCGGTGCGGACGCGAGCACCGCGGCACTGGGCGGCGCCCTGAAGGACGCGGTCACCCGGCCGGTGCAGGCGCTGTCCTCGACGCCGAACGGGGTCCAGGTCGGGCCGCGGGTCGGATATGCGAAAGGCCAGACGCTGCAACTGGGCTCGGGCTCGGTCACGGTCAGCGAGGTGCTCGCGGACAAGCAGTTCGCCGACCTCAACGGCGGGCACTACGTGCTTGCCCCACTTGCGTTGGCGCAGAACGTCACCGGCCGCCCCGGGCAGCTCGACTCGATCCTGATCACCACCAAACCGGGCGCCGACGCGGACGTTGTCGGGGCCGCGGTCACCGCCGCGGTGCACGGCCGCGCCATCGTCGCCGCTCCGAGCCTGCGGGCGGCCCGGGCCGGTGACGGTGTCAGGTTGATGAATTACATGGCCCTGCTTGGTGCCGCGGTCGCGTTGGTGGTCGGCGCGTTTCTGATCTACACCACGATGACCATGGCGATCGCCCAGCGCCGGCCGGTCATCTCGATGCTGCGCGCGATCGGCGGCCGGCGCGTCACCATCGTCGGCGACATGCTGGGCGAGGCGGCGATACTCGGACTGCTCGGCGGCGCCATCGGCTCGGGCATCGGAATCCTGGCCGGCCGCATGGCCATTGGCCGCTTGCCCCCGGCGATGACCCAGGGCCTCGAGGCCCGCGTCCAGTACTGGCTGCCCGGTTACGCGATCCCACTGGCGCTCGCGGCCACGGCGCTTACCAGCGTGGTCGCCTCGGCGATGGCCGCGCGGCAGGTGTACAAGGTCGCGCCGATCGAAGCGCTGGCGCCGGTCGGGGCGTCCACGGCGGACGTCGTGCCCCGCTGGCTGCGGGTCGCCGCCGGTGTGGGCGCCGTCGCGGTTTTCGCGGTGGCCATCTGGGTGGTCCTCGGCCAACGCGGCACCTTGGCGTTCGCCGCGATGGCCGCCCTGCTGAGCGCCGAGATCGCGCTCGGGTTCGCGCTCGCCGCACCCATCGTCGCGGCCACGGCCGCGTTGGCTCGCGTCTTCGGACCGTTCGGGGCACTCGCGGCGGCCACCATCGAACGCGCCCCGCGGCGCGTGTGGGCCACCGTGATGACCGTCCTGATCGGGGTGGTCACCACCGTGGTGATCACCGGCACCAACGCCGACATGATCCGCTCGGCCCGTGCCATATTCGCTCCCGCCGCCGGCGCCGACGTGTGGGTGAGCGCCAACCCTCCCGACAGTTACCCCACCGACGCACTGCCGCAAGGCCTTTCGGAAAAGGTGGCCGCGGCGCCCGGGGTGGCGCGGGTGACCGAGGGCGCGTTCGGGTTCGCCGTCGTCGGGGGTACGCGCGTCCTGCTCGACGGCTTCTCCGACGGGACCCACGATTCGCTGTTCCGCGCGCTCGACGAACGGGTGCGCGCCGACGTTCTGGCCGGCCGCGGCGTGGTGCTCACGCAGAATCTGGGCGCCACTTTGCACGTCCGCACCGGCGATCGGCTGCAACTGCAGACGCCACACGGTCCGCGGCAGACGCCGGTGCTGGCCCTGGTGCCGTTCTTCTCGACAGTGATCGGAACGGTCGGAATCGACCTCGGGCACATGCGGGCGTGGTTCGATCGCCCGGCGGCGACGACCCTGCAGATCACCGCGGCCCCGGGGGTGGACCCGCGGCGCCTGTTGACGGAGGTGCGCCACGTGGTGCCCGCGCCCAACCACGTGTACGACGGCCGCACCGCGCTGGCGGGGCTGGAAGCCCCGCTGCATCAGAGCATGTTCATCGCCAACGCCGTGTGGGTCATCGTCGTGGCGGTGGCGGCCGTCGCGCTGCTCAACACGCTGACACTGTCGGTGCTGGAACGCCGCCGCGAGATCGGTGTGCTGCGGGCCATGGGGTCCAGCCGGCGGTTCACCCTGCGGACGGTCCTGGCCGAGGCGGCCGGAATCGGTTTCGTCGGCGGCGTTTTGGGGCTGCTGTTCGGCCTGACCGACCAGTGGCTGTTCAGCCTCATCAGCGGGGAGATCATGAATTTCCAGGTCGGCTTCCGCCTGAGCCCGCTGCCCCTGGCGTTCACCGCAGGTGCGCTGGCGATCTGCCTGCTCGGCTCGCTGCCACCCGCCCGGCGCGCGGCGCGGCTGAACATCATCGAGGCACTCAGCGTGGAGTGAGGATGGCGAACCCCTGCAAATGGGGCTTGCACGGGAAGGGCACCGGCGTGCGCGGAATGGTGCGCAGCTCCGTCGTGTCGAACCCGGCCGCGGCGATGGAATCCAGGGTTCGGCGGTTCGGCTCGCAGCCGGCGGCCAGCCACGACCACGGCCTGGCCACCAGGTCCTGGAACCGGCCCATTGCGCCTTCGCCGCGGACATGCTCGAGCACCACCAGCCGGCCCCCGGGAGCGAGCACGCGGCGGATCTCGCCGAGCGTGGCGGCCACGTCGTCGACCGAGCAGAGCACCAGCCCGATGTGTACCGAGTCGAAAGCGTTGTCCGGGAACGGAATCGATTCGCCGGTTCCCTCGACGATGTCGACGGCGATGCCGCGGCGATGGGCAAGCCGGGACGCCATCCGCCGGAACGGCGCCTCCGGCTCCACGGCGGCGACCGTCGTCACCGCGGCGGGCAGGAATTTCAAGTCGGTGCCCGGACCCAACCCGAGCATCAGCAGCCGGCCCCTTGCGTGGCTGAGCGCCTCGCGGCGATAGCGGTGATAGAAGAGCCGGTCGAAAACCGGCTGGCCGAATCTGTACACGTACGGGAAGAAGGGGTTACGACGCGTCACTGGCGCCCAAATCCATTCGGAACGGCGGGTATTCGTCACGCATCAGGGACACGTACACGGCCACCCGATAGCGCCATCGAACGATGCCCAGCAGAAGATCGAACATGCCCGTCGGGATGGTCCCCGTACACAACAACCCGACCGCGGCGATCACGCACAGCAGCTGCAGCAGCGGCTCCATCGACCAGCAGAGCAGGATCTGCGGCACGGCCAGCAGCCACTTCACCAGCACGGCCCAGTTCTTCAGCCGCTCGGGATAGTCGACCTGCAGATCGCCCGGGTAGTCCGGCCGCGACGCCAGCGTGAAGGGCGGGTACCTGTCCGTGCTGTTCATCGGGAACCGGAAATTCATCACGCGCCACGACCAGCGCAGCACGCCGACATTGAAGTCGAAGATGGGCCGCGGATACCGCCCGGTGAACAGAATGGCGACGCCGGCCACGACGGTCGACAGCGGATATATCAGGTAGAGCCCGATCAGGATCGGGTAGTGCGGGAATGCCAGCACGCACCACTTCAACAGCCAGAGCCAGCGGGAGGGCGCATCGAATTCGCCTCTGACCCTGATGATTTCGTCGTTCATGGACTGGACCGGCTGATCGTCGCCGCTCGCAGTTCCCGGCTGATCTCCGCGCACATCCGCGGGTGACTCGTCCAGCGCAGAAACATCGTCAGTGCGCCGGCCTGCAGCCGGTCGGGGATCAGGCCGGCGGGCCGCAGCACCAACTCGCCGTGCGAGACCGGCAGTGCTGCCACCCTGGACACGGCCATCACCTTGCGCCGTCGGGTCTTCTCATACCAGCGCAGCGCGCTCGGCACGTCGCCTTTGGCGGCGCCGCCCCGAAGAGCCGACAGCGCCTTGCAGAGCACCATGGTGTCGAGCAGCGCCTGGTTGGTCCCCTGCGCCAGGGTGGGCGGCATCGTGTGGGCGGCATCGCCGAGCAACGTCACCGGGCCCCGGCCCGCCGGGGCCATCGGATGCCGGAAATGCGGATACGGCGAGTGCGCCAGATCATCGTCGGTCAGGGCCGCCAGCACCCGGTCGACGGCTTCCGACCACCCGGCGAAGTGGGTCCGGAGCGTCTCGATCGGACGTTGCGGTCGCACGAAGTCGTACGACCACGGCAGGTCGAACCACCACTGCACCTCGGAGCCCCCGGCCGGCCACAGGCCGAGGTTTCCGCGCTCGCCGATGACCATGAGCGCGGTGTGCTTGTCCGGGATGTCCGCAAGGGCAATCAGCCCCTGCCAACTGCACCAGCCGGTGGGTTTGGCCTGCCGCCCGCCGACGTTGTCCCGGACCATCGAGTGCAGGCCGTCGGCGCCGATCAACAGGTCTCCCTCGGCCCAGCTGCCGTCGTCGAACTCGACCCGCACGGCGTCGCCCGTGGCGGCCAACGAGATCGCGCGGGCCCCGCATCGGATGCGGTCGGCCGGAAAGCCGTCCAGCAACCGCTCTAGCAGGACCCGGCGCGGAACCATCCGGACCGGCGCGCCCAGCCGAGCCGCCATCGCGGACACGTCGAGCGTGGCGAGCGGATGGCCCGTGGCGGTCACGGCCCGTACGGTCGACAGCAGTTGACCGGCCCGGTCCATGTCGACGCCCAGCTGCCGGAGCACCGTCTCGCCGTTGGACCAGATCGTCACGGCACCGCCGGCCGCCCGCACTTCGGGTCGACGCTCGAAGACGGTGACGTCGTGCCCGTCCCGCGACAAGCCGCGGGCAACGGCGATCCCGCCGACGCCGGCGCCCACCACCAGCGCCCGCAGTGGACGCCCGTGGCCAGACACCGCAGCCCCCGACCCCTAGAGCGAACGCTGCAACAGAACCTGGCCGCTATCGGCGGCCACCACCTGAACGGCCGCGATCTGGTCGACCGGTGTCGAGATGCTCCCCGCGGGCGTCGCGGTGTGGCCGGGTACGGCCACCCAGGTCGCCAGCCGGGTCTGGCTGCCGTCGCGGCCCACCACGACCATCGCCAGCGTGTCGTGGTGCGCGTTGAGCGGGGCCAGGCACACGCACCGCAAGTTGATGGAGGTCCCCCAGTGCTGGCTGGACAGCTCGACCGTCGAGGCCAGCAGGGTGGTGCCCACCTGCGCCATCGGCGCCGATGACGCGGTCACCTGCTGCGACGGGGACGAGGAATACCCCTGCACCCCGACGAACACGCCGATCGCCAGCACCACCGCCGCGGCCGATGAGGCCACCCAGGTCACTATCCGCGTGCGGCGCCGGCGCCAGCTCACCTTGGCTAGCAACGACGTCAGCAGCTCCGGCGACATCTCCGGTGTCGCCGACAACCCGGCGGCCGGGCCGGAGTCGTTGATCGCCGCCACCTCGTCCGGGCCGAGCTGCGAGAGCAGCGCAGGCACGCCGCTCAAGTCGGCGACGGCCTCCCGGCACGCCGGGCAGTGCGCCAGGTGCGCCTCGAATTCGCGTCGCTCCACCGCCGACAACGAGCCCAACACGTATGCGGCATCCCACATCACGTACGGGTCGTCCGGCGGCCCGATGCCCCGCAGCGGCGTCTTCATGTCATCCATTTTCCCCAGCACCCTTCAAGCATTCGGAGCCCCTCACCGGGTAACTCCGAGTTCCTGCAGAGTGAGTCGCAACGCCCGCACGGCGTAGTGTAATCGCGACTTCACCGTTCCTTCCGCGATCCCGAGGTCTGCAGCAATCTGCGCGGTGGTCCAGCCGCGGTAGTACGACCGGTCGACCACGGCCCGGTGCTCGGCGGACAGCTGCGCCATCGCGTCGGCGATCAGCAGCTTGTCCAGCGCGGCATTCACCTCGTCCGGCGTCGACCGTTCGGGCGCCCCCGCCTCGTCCGTCGAACCGACGACGTTGCGGAACCGTGCGCTCCGCCGGTCGTCGATGATCATGTTGCGCGCGACGGTGAACAGCCACGCCCGCGCCGAGCGCTCGGTGTCCCCGACGACCTCCGGATGCTGCCAGGCCCGCAGCAACGTCTCCTGCACGACGTCCTCGGACTGGCTCGCATCCCCGGTGAGCCGGAGCGCGTAACGCCACAAAACCGCTGCGTGTTCGTCGTACAGCGCCTTCATCAGGGCGGCTTCGGCGGTCCCGGACGCCCTCGAATTGCCTGCAACACGGGCCACTCCATCACCTCCGACTACTGAAACGAGTCGAACGGGTGCTCGGTTCAATCGCCACGACCCGCCGACGCAGCAGGCTAGGCCAGCGTCAGGATGCGCGGACCGGCGTCGGTGACCGCGACGGTGTGCTCCCAGTGTGCCGCACGGGAGCCGTCGGAGGTGGTGACGGTCCACGCGTCGTCGAGCACCACGGTCTTGCCCGTCCCGAGGGTCAGCATCGGTTCGATCGCCAGCACCGACCCGGGGGCCAGGAGCGGGCCGCGTCCGGGCGCGCCCTCGTTGGGCAGGAACGGGTCCATGTGCATTTGCCGCCCGATGCCGTGGCCGCCGTAGCCCTCCACGATCCCGAACGCCCGCCCGTGCCGGTCGGCCGCCGCGCGCGTGCCGGTTTCGATGGCGTGCGAGACATCGGTCAGCCGGTTGCCGGGAACCATTGCCGCGATCCCGGCCTCCAGCGATTCCCTGGTGGCGTCGCAGAGCGCCTGGTCGGCCGCGTCGAGGGTGCCGACGCCGAACGTGATCGCGGCGTCACCGTGCCAGCCTTCCAAGATCGCGCCGCAGTCGATGGACACCAGGTCGCCGGGCGCCAAGATCTCTGCGGCCGACGGAATCCCATGGACCACCCGCTCGTTGACCGACGCGCAGATCGACGCCGGGTAACCGTGATAGCCGAGGAACGACGGAACTGCGCCCGCCTCCCGGATCACCGACTCGGCGATCTGATCGAGGCCCAGCGTCGACACCCCGGGCACCGCCGCCGCCCGCACCGCATGCAGCGCGGCCGCGACCACCGCCCCCGCCGCCGCCATCGCGTCGAGCTCACCGGCGGTGCGCTGCGGAACGACTTTGTGTCTCCGCAGCCGCGCCAGCGCGCTCATCGTTACTTGCCCAGCGCTTGCAGGGCGCGGGCGAACACTTCGTCGAGGGTGCCGATCGCGTCGACGGTCTTGAGTTCGTCGCGGTAGTACTCGAGCAGCGGCGCGGTCTCGTCGCGGTACACCTTCATCCGGTTCAGGATGACGTCGTCGGTGTCGTCGGCGCGGCCACGGGCCTTGAGCCGTTGCAGCAGCTCGTCCTCCGAGACGCGGAACTCCAGCACCGCGTCGATGTCGGTGCCGCGGCGTTCGAGCATTTCGTGCAGCGCCTTGGCCTGCTCCGTCGACCGCGGATACCCGTCCAGGACGAAGCCGGCGTCGGCGTCGGCATCGCTGAGGCGGTCGTCGACGAGCTGGTTGGTCAACTCCGAGGGCACCAGGTCGCCGGCGTCCAGATAGCGCTTGGCCTCGAGACCGAGTTTGGTTCCGTTCTCGATGTTGCTGCGGAACAGCTCGCCGGTGGAGATGTGCGGGATCCCGAGCTTCTCGGAGAGCTTCTGGGCCTGCGTTCCCTTACCCGCCCCCGGCGGGCCCAGCAAAACGACTCTCACTTCAGGAACCCCTCGTAGTTGCGCTGCATCAGCTGGCTCTCGATCTGCTTGACCGTATCCAAGCCGACACCAATCATGATCAAAACCGCGGTACCGCCGAACGGCAAATTCTGAACCGCTCCGCCATTGCCGATTTGCAGGAACAAGTTGGGCAGCACGGAGATGGCGCCGAGGTAGATCGAGCCGGGCAGGGTGATCCGGCTCAGCACATAACGCAGGTAGTCGGCGGTGGGCTTGCCCGGCCGGATGCCCGGAATGAACCCGCCGAACTTCTTCATCTCGTCCGCACGCTCGTCGGGGTTGAAAGTGATGGACACGTAGAAGTACGTGAAGAAGATGATCAGCCCGAAGTAGATGCTGATGTAAATCGGATCGCTGGGATCGGACAGGTAACTTCCGACGAACTTGTCCCACCAGCTATTGCCCACTCCACCACTGCCGCTGCGGATCAGCTGCGTGATCAGGTGCGGAATATAGATGAGCGACGACGCGAAGATGACCGGGATGACGCCGGCCTGGTTGACCTTGAGCGGCAGGTACGTCGACGTTCCGCCGTACATGCGCCGGCCCACCATGCGCTTGGCGTATTGCACCGGGATGCGGCGCTGCCCCTGCTCGACGAACACCACGCCGACGATGATGACGAGGGCGGCGACGCACACGGCGCCGAAGATCATCCCGCCGCGGCTGTCCAGGATGGTCTTGCCCTCGGAGGGGATGCGGGCCGCGATGCCGACGAAGATCAGCAACGACATGCCGTTACCGATGCCCCGCTCGGTGATCAGCTCGCCCATCCACATGACCAGCGCCGCGCCGGCCGTCATCACCATCACGATGACGACGAGCGTGAAAATGCTCTGGTCGGCGATGATGTCCAGCGAGCAGCCCTGCAGCAACCCGCCGTTGGCCGCAAGCGCCACGATGCTGGTCGCCTGCAGGATCGCCAGCGCGATCGCCAGATAGCGGGTGTACTGCGTCATCTTGGCCTGGCCGGACTGGCCTTCCTTGCGCAGTTCCTCGAACCGCGGGATGACCACCGTGAGCAGCTGCACGATGATGCTGGCGGTGATGTAGGGCATCACCCCGACGGCGAACACCGTCAGCTTCAGCAGCGCACCGCCGGAGAACAGGTTGATCAGCGAATAGATCTGCCCGGCCGCGCCGCCGCTGGCCTCCTTGATGCACTGCTGGACGTTCGGGAAATTGACGCCAGGGGACGGCAAAGCAGCGCCCAGCCGATAGAGAACGACGATTCCCAGCGTGAAGAGGATCTTCCGTCTCAGGTCGACTGTCCGCAGCGATGAGATGAAAGCCGAAAGCACTCTTCCTCCTGCGCAGCCGGGGGGTTTCCTGCATTACGCGCCCAACACCCGCAGGCCAGGACGTACGGCCGACTTATCTGCAGCGCGTCAAACCGTGTACGAGACTAACAGCTGGTCTGGGCAAGTCCGTCCAGGGCCGTCAAGGACGACCCATAAAAAGCACAGGAAGCCGCAAGCCGTGGGGCGTAGAGTGCTCTTGGTTCGTTGCATTTGCTAAGTAAATGGGGAGCAGCATGACACGCACTGACCAAGACAGTTGGGACTTGGCCTCCAGCGTCGGTGCCACCGCCACGATGGTCGCCGCGGCCCGCGCGCTGGCCAGCGAGGGCGCCGACCCGATCATCGACGACCCGTTCGCGGCGCCTCTGGTGCGAGCTGTCGGCCTGGAATTCTTCCGCCAACTGGTCGACGGTGAAGTGGCCCCCGCGGACGCCGAGGACGGCGAACGGGACCTGCAGCTGGAGACGGATTCCATCGCGGTGCGCACCCGCTTCTTCGACGACTTCTTTCTCAATGCGGCCCGGGACGGGATCCGTCAGTCGGTGATCCTGGCGGCCGGCCTCGACGCCCGCGCATACCGGCTGAGCTGGCCGCCCGGGAGCGTGGTCTACGAGGTGGATCAACCCAAAGTCGTCGAGTTCAAGACCGCCGCCATGACCGAGCTGGGCGTCTCCCCGACCGCCGAGCGGCGCACCGTCAGCGTCGATCTGCGCGACGATTGGCCGGAAGCGTTGCGGCGCAGCGGTTTCGACCCGTCGCAACCGACATCGTGGAGCGCCGAGGGCCTGCTCATGTACCTGCCGCCCGAAGCCCAGGACCGGCTCTTCGACAACATCACCGAGCTCAGCGCGCCCGGGAGCAAGCTGGCCACCGAATTCCACGGCGACTCCGGCCGCACGATGACCGAACGCGCGCAGCAGTTCAACGACCGGTGGGCAAACCTGGGCTGCGACATCGACCTGTCGGGGCTGTTCTTCGAAGGGGAGCGCAGCAACGTCGTGGACTACCTGACCGGCCGCGGTTGGCGGGTGAGCACCCGGCAGCGGCGCGAGTACTTCGCCGACTACGGCCTCGTCTTCCCGGACGACGAGACGTCCCAGCTGCGCAACATCGTCGCCGTCACCGCGACGCTGAGCTAGCTCAGGCGGGCCTGGCGGACGGCGCGCGCACCACCATCGGCACGGCGGGGAAGCACCAGGCCATCTCGGTGCGCGACTTGCGCAGCGCGGCCGTGCCGTAACCCTTCTTGCGGTGCTCGGGGTGGATCCAGATGCGCACGTTGACCTCCCCGCCGAGCAGCTCGCCGAACACCATTCCGACCTTCTCGCCGGAGTCGACGGCCACGAACCACGCCGCCTCCTCGTCGTCGAGGCGCCCCAGCGCCGCGCTGATCTCGTCGTCGAGGTTGCCGGCCGGGCCGCCGGACCCGTCGCCGGCGGCTCCCATGTCCTGGGTGCGCGCGGCGAAGATGTCGCGGTCGGTTTCCGCCGAGAAGGGCCGCAGCTCCAGGGTCTCCCCCGAGCTCGCCGGACGCTCGCCGAGGGTGAAGCTGAGCTGCTTGTTGAGGTCCTCGAGTTCGGCCAGGATCTTGCGGCGCGAGTCGATGGTGAGCTGATCGAACGACATCCCCATCACCGCTTCGGCGGCCACGTGCGAGGTGTCGAGCAGGCGGACGATCGCCTCGACCGCGGCCGCCTTGTTCTCGGACTCCACCACGACGTCGGCGATTTCATGCCGCCGTTCAAGGGCTTTCAGCAGGGCATCGGCAATCTCGCGACGGGCGGCTTTGCGATCGTGGTCGGTCATTGCAACAGCCTAGAACGCCGCCGGAGGGAGCGCGCTACATCTGTTCTTTCCCAGCTCCAGGAACCGCTGGTAGCGGTCCTCGACCGCGGGGGCCCAGGCGGAATCGGGTTCGACGACGCGCTCGGTGGAGACCCACCGGGCGGCGTCGGCGATCGATGTTTCCAGGCCGGCCGCCATGCGCGCGAGGAAGGCCGCGCCCAGCGCCGCCCCCTCAGGCACCGCCGACACCTCCACCGGCCGCCCGGTGGCGTCGGCGATGGCCTGCATCCACGGTGCGACCCGGGTGCCGCCGCCCGTGGCGACGATGCGCGCCACCGGTGCCCCGCTCAGCTCGATGAGCTGACGGACCACAAAGCCCGACGCCTCGTAGGCGGCCCGGCGCAGCGCGGCCGCGTCGTGGGTGAGATCCAGCGCGTCGAGCACGGACCGGCGATCCGGGTCATGGAACGGGGTGCGCTCCCCGCGAATGTAGGGCGACCACACCGGCACCCGCCCGGGCCGCGCCGCGGCCGGGTCGCCGGGCGCGACCACGCGGTCCACCCAGCCGAGGAACAACCCGCCGGCATTGCTCGCCCCGCCGATCTGGCTCTTGCCCGCGGCGGTATGCGGGATGGTCCACAGGCCCGGCACCTGCCGGGGCTCTCCGATGGTGGTCCACACGATCAGGGTGGTGCCGCACAGCACCAGCACGTCGCCGTCGCGGTCGGCGCCGGCCACGATCTGTTCGCACAACGCGTCGATCGCGCCGATTCCCAGGGCGGCGCCGCTGCCGTGCACCTCCCCCACGGCGGCCCCCATGCTCTCCACCCGCGGCATCTGCTCGGGCCGCGCGCCCCGCTCGGCGCACGCCTCGGGGTTCCAGCCCGTCCCGTCGAACAGCGGGTACGCCGTCGCGGCGGTGGCGAAGTCGATCACCGCCTCGCCCGCAAGGGCGTGGTTGGCCACCGCCGGCGCCGGCCAGTACCCGGCCGCGTCCGGTGCCTGCGCCGCCGTCCAGCGCAGGAACTCGGCGGCCTCGCCCAGGGCGGGCAGCGGCTGCACCGGTTGTTCCGGTGTTCGGCCCCGTTCGTCGCCGTACAACAGTCCCGGCGTCAACGGCACGCCCTCGGCGTCGACGGCCGTCAGCGACGGCACCATCGCCGATACGGCCACCGCGCGGACGTTCGGCCCGGGGTTCAGCCGTTCCAGCGCCGCCACCGGTCCCCGCCGCCACGCCTCGTCGGCGTCGTGCTCGAGCCGGTTCGGCGCAGGCACCCGCAACTGGTGCGGGATCCGCGCCCGCGCCGTCACCCGACCGTCGGCGTCCGCGGCGACCGCTTTGACCGCGGTGCTGCCGACGTCGACGCCGATTGTGACGACTTCACGTGACACGGGCGTCACCGTACGCCAGCATTGGGGTTCGTGACGTCAAGACCGCGCGCGTTGGTGACGGCCCCGCTGCGGGGACCGGGCTTCGCCAAGCTGAAGCAGCTGGCCGACGTGGTCTATGACCCTTGGATCGAGCAGGCCCCCCTGCGGATCTACAGCGCCGAACAACTGGCCGAGCGCATCACCGTGGAGGCCGCCGATGTGGTTGTGGTGGAAAGCGACTCGGTGGGCGGGCCGGTGTTCGACTTGGGCCTTCGGGTGATCGCCTCGACCCGCGGCGACCCCAACAACGTCGACATCGCGGGGGCCACCGCGGCCGGGGTTCCGGTGCTCAACACTCCGGGCCGCAACGCCGACGCGGTCGCCGAGATGACGGTGGCCCTGCTGCTGGCCGCCACCCGCCAGCTCGTGCCCGCCGACGCGGATGTCCGCAGCGGCAACATCTTTCGCGACGGCAGCATCCCCTATCAGCGGTTCCGCGGCTGGGAGGTCGCCGGGCGCACCGCCGGCCTGGTGGGTCTCGGCGCGGTCGGCCGCGCCACCGCATGGCGGCTGTCCGGGCTGGGCCTGCGGGTCATCGCCCACGACCCGTACAACGACGACGCCCGGCACGGCCTGGACGAGCTGCTGGGCGAGGCCGACGTGATCTCCCTGCATGCGCCCGTCACCGACGACACGGTCGGCATGATCGGGGCGCCGCAGTTCGCCGCCATGCGCGACGGCGTGGTCTTCCTCAACACCGCCCGCGCCCAGCTGCACGACACCGACGCGCTCGTCGACGCGCTGCGCGACGGCAAGGTGTCCGCCGCGGGCCTGGACCACTTCGTCGGCGAGTGGCTGCCCACCGACCACCCGCTGGTCGGCATGCCCAATGTCGTGCTGACGCCCCACATCGGCGGTGCCACGTGGAACACTGAGGCTCGGCAGGCGCAGATGGTGGCCGACGACCTGGAAGCGCTGCTGGCCGGCGGCACGCCCGCCCACATCGTCAACCCGGAGGTGCTCGGCCCATGACGTCCGTGAAATCGGTGGCCCACCCCGAAACCGCCGTGCTGGACGCGGCCAAGGACATGTTGCGCCGGCGCCTGGTCGAGGGAACCGCGGGCAACATCTCCGCGCGGCGCTCCGACGGCAACATCGTCATCACGCCGTCGTCGGTCGACTACCGCGACATGCAGCTCGACGACCTCGTGCTCGTAGACCCGGACGGCGCGGTGCTGCACGCCGCGGATGGCCGCTCGCCGTCCTCGGAGATGCAGCTGCACCTGGCCTGCTACCGCGCGTTCGACGACATCGGCAGCGTCATTCACAGCCACCCGGTGTGGGCGACCATGTTCGCCATTGCGCACCAATCGATTCCGGCGTGCATCGACGAGTTCGCGGTGTACTGCGGCGGCGACGTCCGCTGCACCGAGTACGCCGCCTCCGGCACTCCCGACGTCGGCGCCAACGCCGTCAAGGCGCTCGACGGCCGGGGCGCCGCGTTGATCGCCAACCACGGACTGGTGGCCGTGGGGCCGCGGCCCGACAAGGTGCTGCACATCACCGCCCTCGTCGAGCGCACCGCCCAAATCGTCTGGGGCGCAAGGGCTCTCGGCGGTCCGGTGCCCATCCCCGAGGACGTCAACCGCAACTTCGCCGGCGTCTACGGCTACCTGCGCGCGAACGTCTGATGCGCCCGGTCCGGTTCGGCCACGCGACCGTCGCGCGGGTACTCGAGCTCCAATTCGACCTGGACACCCGCCTTTTCGCGCAAACGCCGCCGTCGGGCTGGCGAGACAACGCCGACCTGCTGGTGCCCGACTTCTTCGATCCCTCCACCGATCAGTGGCACATCGCGATCCAGAGCTGGGTCATCGAGGTGGACGGGTTGACCGTCGTCGTGGACACCGGTGTCGGCAACGATCGCCAACGCCCGCACATGCCGCCCCTGGACCATTTGAACACCGGCTTCCTGGCCGCCCTGCGATCGGCGGGCGTCGACCGCACCGCCGTCGACGTGGTGGTCAACACCCACATCCACTCAGACCACGTCGGGTGGAACACCATGTTGGACAACGATTCCTGGGTGCCGACCTTTCCGAACGCCCGATACGTGGTGCCGGCGGCCGACTACCGGCACTTCGCCCCCGATGGGCCCGCGGCGAGGCGATCGCCGCGCAGCGAAGAGGAAGCGGCCCAGCAGCGCGGTGACCAATTGGTGTTCGCCGACAGCGTTGCGCCCATCGCCGAGGCGGGCCAGCTCGTCCCGTGGTCCGGCGATTACCAGATCAGTGCGTCCCTGCGGCTGCGGCCCGCCCCCGGGCACACGCCGGGCTCCTCGGTGCTGTGGCTGGATGCGGGTGAGCCGGCGGTCTTCGTCGGCGACCTCACCCACAGCCCGCTGCAACTCCGTCGACCCGGCGACGCCTGCGCCTTCGACGTCGACGCGGCGGCCGCCGCGGTGACCCGCCGCAGGATATTCGCCGAGGCGGTCCAGGCCAAGGCTGCCGTGATACCCGCGCACTACCCCGGCCATGGCGGCGCGACGATCCGCGCCGTCGACGATCAATTCGACGTCGATCACTGGCTCGACATCGATACGGTGTGAGCATGGCGCGCTACCGAGTGGTCCAATGGTCGACCGGCAACATCGGTAAGCGAGCGCTCGGCGCCCTGCTGGAGCGCGACGACTTCGACGTGGTGGGCGTTCATGCATTCGGTTCGGACAAGGTGGGCCGCGACGCGGGCGAGCTGGCGGGCCAAGCCTCGGTCGGCGTCGCCGCGACCGGCGACGCCGACGCGCTGATCGACCTCCGACCGGATTGCGTGTGCTACATGCCCCGCGCCATCGACTACGAGCTGGTGACCAGGATGCTGCGCAGCGGCATCAACGTCGTCACGACGGGTGATTTCCTCACCGGCACCCATCACCCGGCCGAACTCCCCGCGCTCGAAGCGGCGGCGCAGGAGGGACGGGCGACCTTCCTGGGCACCGGATTCGAACCGGGCTTCATCAACGTCGTCGCCGGCTTCCTCACCGGCGCATGCCGAAAGATCCACAGCGTCAAGCTCGTTGAAACCTTGGACTGCACCACCTATCCCGTATGGGACGTGTGGAAAGTGCTCGGATTCGGCAAAACACCCCGTGAGCCGGTGACCCACATCGATCCGGAGACACAACGCTACGGCCTCGGCTATTTCGAGACCCTGGACATGATCGCCACAATGCTGGGCGTCGAGCTCGACTCCAAGGACGCGTTCGTCGAGCCGGCGGTGTTGACCCGCGATCTCGACCTGGGCTGGGTGAACTTCGCCGCCGGCACCGTCGGCGGACAGCGCCGCACCTATCGCGGCCATCTCGGCGGTCGTCCGGTCGTCGAGCTCGCCATCTGCTGGACGATGAGCGACGACGCGCTCGACCCGCGCTGGACCGATCCGAAAGGCTTCAGCGTGGTGATCGAAGGCCAGCCGCGCGTCGACGCGACCATCCGATTCGGTCAACCCGGCGAGGACGTGATGACCGTGTTGATGGACAGCACCGCCGTCGCGGCGGTCAACGCCATCCCGTTCGTCTGCGACGCGCAACCGGGCGTCATCACCCCGATCGACTTGCCCATCACCGGATCTCACGGGGCGGTCACCGTTTGAGTCGCGGCATTCAGGCCGCCCGGCCGCGCCATGCGCGTGGCGATACTCCATGGGTCCGGCTGAACAGCCTGCTGAAATAGCCCGCGTCCGCGATCCCGACCCGCCCGGCGACCTCGGCGATCGGGAGATCGGTTTCGGCGAGCAACGTCCGCGCCTCCGCCATGCGGCGCTCGGTGATCCACTCCCCCACGGTGCGTCCGGTGCGGCGCCGGACCACGGTGGTCAGGTGTCCCGGGGTGATGCCGAGTTCACCTGCCACGTCGCGCAGTGACAACGGCTCGGCGTGCCGCCGGTCGATCACGTCGAAGACCCCGGCCAGCAGCGGTTCACCGCTGCGCCGCAGCTCGGCGACCACCGGGCCGGCCAGGCGCGCGAGGTCGATCAACAACAGGGTCAGGTGCGCCAGCACCGCCTGCCGATAACCGTCCTGCCGCGCACCCAATTCCGTTTCGATCGACCGGATCGCGGCGTCCCACGCCGCCCGTCGGTCCGCGGGCACATCCAGCCGCAGGATTCCGCCGGACTGTCCGTGCAGGAACGGGAACAGCAGGGGGTGCGCCCGCCACGCCGGCCACGGCGATCGCGCGTCCTCGCCGAGCGCGGCGGGATCGAAGAACACCGCCACTCCGGCGTCGTGAAGCTCCAGCCGTGCGGGTTCCAGCACCCGGCCCGCGGCCGCCACGTAGACCAGTCCGGCCGCGGGCAGGTACCAGAGCGCCGGAAAGTCGTGAATGTGGCGACCGCGATCGATGAAATCCTCGGGACCTGACCTCACCACCGACACCGGCGGCGTGTCCGGATCGGTGCGGTATTCGTAGATCGGCACCCCCGCGCGACGCCGAACCATCCGAGCAGGTTGCGTCATGTCACCGAAAATAGTCTAATTTTCCCCGAGAATCACCCAATTATTCTGGGCTCCATCGATTCACCATGGATTTCGTGACAAAACATCATCCACATGACTACTTGCCCGCCGCCGGTCACGACGCGCTGCTGCCCTGCTACGACCTGATCTCACGCCTGCTTGGTGTTAAACGGTTCCATCAGGCGCTGATCGCTCAGGCCGACCTGGCCGACTGCCATCACGTCCTCGAAATCGGCTGCGGCACCGGCAATCTGATTCTTCGGGCCAAACGCGAGTATCCCCGCTTGGAGGCGGTCGGATGCGACCCCGACCCGCGGGCGCTCGATCGGGCGCGACGCAAAGGGGACGGCGTCCGTTTCGAGCACGGCTACGCGGAGCGGCTCCCCTACGCCGACGGCGAATTCGACCGAGTGCTGTCGTCGATGATGCTGCACCATATCGCCGATCAGTCGAAAACCGCTGCGGCTCAAGAGATTTTCCGTGTCCTGCGCCCCGGCGGCAGGCTGCATCTGGTCGACATCGGCGGCGAGGAGACCGCCGACCGCGGCCCGCTGGCGCGGCTCGTCAGGCGCAACCCCCACGCGGCGGGAAATCTCGGGGATGCGATTCCTCGACTGCTGACGGCGGCGGGATTCGACTGCACCGAGGTCGCATCGACGCCGCACCGCGTTCTCGGGCGACTGAACTACTACCGCGCCACCCGCCCCGCCTAACGCTGGTCGGTAGCGACTTTCACCGCTCCGCTTTCGCCCTGGTTGGCGATCGCGAGGAACGCGTCGCGCCATCGCTCCACTCCCAACGGCCCGGCGCGTGAACGCCGGCCTGCACCAGCGTGCCCCGGGAGCGCAGCACCCGATCCGTCAAGGTTGCCGCGAATTCGCGGAAGCGTACAGTGGTGGAGGCTTGTTATATCAGCTAAATATTAGATTGACTATTCCTGAACAGGGGCGAACATGACTTCCACCAGGTACGAGGGCGACACCTGGGATCTGGCGTCCAGCGTCGGGGTGACCGCGACGATGGTCGCCGCCGCCCGCGCCGTGGCGACCCGCGCCGACCGTCCGCTGATCAACGACCCGTTCGCCGAGCCGTTGGTCCGGGCCGTGGGCGTGGACCTGCTGACCCGGCTGGCGACCGGCGAGGTGAACCCGGACGAGCTGAACGACGCGCACGACGGCGCGACCGGATCCGGCGGCGCGATGTCCCGGATGGCCGACAACATGGCCGTGCGCACGAAGTTTTTCGACGAGTTCTTCCTGGACGCGACGCGTGCCGGCATCAAGCAGGCGGTGATCCTGGCCTCGGGGCTGGACGCCCGCGCCTACCGGCTGGCGTGGCCCGCCGGGACCGTCGTCTACGAAGTCGACCAGCCCCAGGTGATCGACTTCAAGTCGCGCACGCTGGCCGACCTGGGCGCCGCGCCCACCGCCGACCGGCGAGTGGTGGCCGTCGACCTGCGCGACGACTGGCCGGCCGCGTTGCGCGCCGCAGGATTCGACCCGGCCCAGCCGACCGCGTGGAGCGCCGAGGGCCTGCTGGGGTACCTGCCCCCGGAGGCGCAGGATCGCCTGCTGGACACCATCACCGAACTCAGCGCGCCGGGCAGCCGGTTGGCCGTCGAGAGCGCGCCCAACCCCGAACCCGGGGATGAGGACAAGCTGAAGGAACGCATGCAGCACATCTCCGAACGCTGGCGTGCGCACGGTTTCGACCTGGACATGGCGGGGCTCGTCTACTTCGGGGAACGCAACGAGGCCGCCCCCTACCTCGGCGAGCGTGGTTGGTCGCTGAACGGCGTCAGCATCCGGGAGCTGTTCTCGGCCAACGGGCTTCCGCCGCTCGAGGACGACGACATCCGCATGGGCGAGATGCTTTACGTAAGCGGCACACTGGACACGAAATAGGAGCCTTTGCATGACTGTGGAATCGGGACGTACCGAAGGCGACAGCTGGGGACCCGGGTCCAGCGTGGGAGCGACGGCCACCATGGTCGCCGCATCCCGCGCGGTGGCGTCACAGGGACCCGACGCATTACTCGACGACCCGCTGGCCGAACCGCTGGTCCGCGCCGTCGGCCTGGAGCCCTTCATCCGCATCGTCGACGGACAGGTCGATTTCGAGGACGACCCGCTGTTCAACCGCAAGGCCCGGGCCGAGCAGATCACCGTTCGCACCCGGTTTTTCGACGACTTCTTCACCGGCGCCACCAAAGATGGTGTGCGGCAGGCGGTGATCCTGGCGTCCGGCCTCGACACCCGCGCCTACCGGTTGCGGTGGCCGGCGGGCACCGTTGTCTACGAGATCGACCAGCCGCAGGTCATCGCGTTCAAGACCGACACGCTGGCCGGCCTCGGCGCCGCCCCGACGGCCGAGCGCCGCGCGATCGCCATCGACCTGCGTGACGACTGGCCGGCGGCGTTGCGCGAAGGCGGGTTTGACGTGACGCGGCCGACCGCGTGGAGCGCGGAGGGCCTGCTGCCCTACCTCCCGCCCGAGGCGCAGGACCGGTTGTTCGACAACATCACCGCGCTCAGCGCGCCGGGCAGCCGGGTGGCGACCGAACACGTGCCCGACCCCAACGCCTTCTCCGACGAGAGGTTGCAGCGCATCAGCGAAAGGTGGCAGCGCTTCGGCTTCAACCTCAACGCGGCCGACCTCTTCTACCGGGGCGAACGCAACGTCGTCGTCGACTACCTGAAAACCCACGGCTGGCAGGTGGAGACCCACCCGGCCCGGGAATTGTACGCGCAGAACGGCTTTGAATTTCCCGAGGACGAGATGTCGGCCACCTTCGGCGAGCTGAGCTACGTCGCCGCGACGCTGGCGTAGCGGGTTGGCTAGGGTCTCACCTATGTCACGCGCTCACGACGACGAGTGGGATCTGGCGTCCAGTGTGGGCGCGACCGCGACCATGGTGGCCGCCGGCCGCGCCATGGCGACGAAGGATCCCCGCGGCCTGATCCACGACCCGTTCGCCGAGCCGCTGGTGCGCGCGGTGGGGGTCGATTTTTTCACCAAGATGATGGACGGCGAGCTCGACCTCGACGCGATCGAGAACGCGTCGCAGGTGCGCATGCAGGCGATGGTCGACGGAATGGCCGTGCGCACCAAGTATTTCGACGACTACTTCGTCAACGCCACCGGCGGCGGAATCCGGCAGGTGGTCATCCTCGCATCGGGGTTGGACGCGCGCGCCTACCGGCTGCCGTGGCCGGACGGCACGGTGGTCTACGAGATCGACCAGCCCCGCGTCATCGAATTCAAGACGGGCACGTTGGCCGGCATCGGTGCCGAACCGACCGCGACGCGGCGCACCGTGCCGATCGACCTGCGCGCCGACTGGCCGGCCGCCCTGAAAGCGGCCGGGTTCGATACGACGGCGCCGACGGCGTGGCTGGCCGAGGGTCTGCTGATCTACCTGCCGCCGGACGCCCAGGACCGGTTGTTCGACAACATCACCGCGCTCAGCGCGCCCGGGAGCACGATCGCCACCGAATTCGTGCCCGGCATCGTCGATTTCGATGCGGACCGGGTGCGGGAGATGTCCGGTTCCTTCCGCGACCACGGCGTGGACATCGACATGGCGTCGCTGGTCTACGCCGGCGAACGCAACCACGTCCTGGACTATCTGCGGTCCATGCGGTGGGACGTCGAGGGCACCACCCGCACGGAACTGTTCCGCCGCCAGGGCATCGAGGCGCCGCCCCCGCAAAACGACGACCCGCTCGGCGAGATCATCTTCATCAGCGGCGGGCTCACCGCTTAGCGCTTAGAACCGCGACGGCCCCGGCCACAGCGCGCTGGCGCCGCTCAGCGTGTGCTCGACGTTGTCGAGGACACCGGTGACCGTGCGGCCCAGCAGGGCGGCCAGCGCGTCCGGCAGCGATGCGGCGGCGGGTTGCGACGAGGCGCGCGGTCGCACCATGTCCAGCAGCGACGAGCCCGGATAACTGACGATGCGGACGTCGCTGTCCTCGTCGAGGCCGGCCAGGACTTTGGCCCGGCGCACGGCGGTGCGGAACCCGCCGAGTTCGTCGACCAGGCCGCGGTCCAGCGCGTCGGCGCCGGTCCAAATCCGTCCCTGCGCAACACGATCGACCGCCTCGGCGGTCAGGTTGCGGGCTTCGGCGACCCGCTGCACGAAGTCGGCGTAGAACAGGTCCGCCTCGGCTTCGCGATGCGCCTGCTGCTCCGGCGTGAACGGTGCGTCGATCGACCAGGCGTCGGCATTGGCGTTGGTGCGCACGGTATCCGACCCGACCCCCAACCGCTCCAACAGATCGCGGATCACCAGCTTGCCGGTGATCACGCCGATCGAACCGGTGACCGTCGCCGGGTTGGCGACGATCGCGTCGGCCCCCATCGAGACGTAGTAACCGCCGGACGCGGCGACCGCGCCCATCGAAGCGACCACCGGCTTGCCCCGCTTGCGGGCGCGGGTCACCTCGCGCCAGATGCTCTCCGACGCCGTGATGGTGCCGCCCGGGCTGTTCACCCGCAGCACGATCGCGGACACCGAGTCGTCGGCGCCGGCCTCCCGCAGCGCCGCCCCGATGGTGTCGCCGCCGGCGGTCGAAGTGCCCAACGGCAGGAACTGCGGCCCACCGCGTCCGTCGACGATCATGCCGTCGACGGTGATGACGGCCAGGGTCGGCTTGGGCCGGCGGCCGGGCACCGGCGGCTTGGGCGGAGTCAGCCGGGGGCGGGCCGCACCGGCGTAACGCGCCAGGTACAGCCGCGGCGGGTCGGTCTCATCCGAAACATCCTTCACCCCAACCAGTTCCGCCATGCGGGCGTAGGCTTCGTCGCGAAATCCGATCCGGTCTAGCAGCCCGGCGGACACGGCGTCGTCGCGCAGCAGCGGCGCGCGGTCGGCCAGCGCGTCGAGCGCGCCGGCGTCGAGTTTGCGCGATTCGGCGATCGCCTGCCACGCCTGCTGCTGCAGGCTTTCCAGCATCCGGGTGACGGCCTCGCGGTGGGCCGTCGTGAAGCCGTGTTCGGTGAAACGGTTTGCCGCCGACTTGTATTGGCCGCGCGCGACGAATTGGGGTTCGATCCCCGCCTTGTCGAACGCGTCGCGCAGGAAGGTTTCGTTGCTCGCGAAGCCGATCAGCCCCACGCTTCCCGACGGCTGCATCCAGACCTCGCCGAACGCCGAGGCCAGGTAGTAGGACAGGGTGCCCGGGTAGGTTTCCGCCCAGGCCAGCGACGGCTTGGCGGCGGTGAACATGGCGATGGCGTCACGCAGCTCCTGCACCGCCGCCGGCGGTGAGGCCGCAAGTTGGACCCGCGCGATCAGCCCGGCGACCCGCGGGTCCTCGGCCGCGCGGTGGATGGCGGCGACCGCGTCGCGCAGCGCCATCGGCCTGCCGCCGGTGAGGATCGCGAGCGGGTCGAACCCCGTCGCCTCCGGCGGCGCCGACCGCAGGTCGAGCTCGAGGACACAGCCATTGGGTACGCCGTGGTGGCGGGCGGTGTCGACTCGTACGGCCAACGCGCGGACGTCGTCGACCCCGGGCATCGAGGGCAGGAAGGCGAACATGTTTGCAGCGTACCGACACCGCCGCCGTACGGTGATGGGGTGAGGTTCTCCATCGCCATCCCCCAATTCGACTACGACCGGTTCGACGCCGAAGGGCTGCGGGCGTACCTGCTTCGGGCCGAGGAGCTCGGGTTCGAGGGGGGTTGGGTGCTCGAGCAGATCATCGGGGACGCACCGCTGCTGGCGCCGCTGGAGCTGCTGGCCTACTGCGCGGCCTGCACCGAGCGGCTGCGTCTGGGCGTCGCCGTGCTGGTGACGTCGTTGCACGATCCGCTGCAGCTGGCCTCTTCCGTCACCGCGGTCGACCGGCTCAGCCACGGCCGGCTGGACGTCGGCGTCGGGACGGGCGGCGGTTTTCGCAGGTTCGCCGCGTTCGGCGTCGAAAAGGAAACGTACATCTCGTATTTCACCGAGGGTCTGAAGCTGATGAAGGCCGCCTGGTCAGACGAACCCCGGGTTACGTTCCATGGCCGGTTCCGCGACGTCGACGACGTGCCGATCGCGCCCAAGCCGGTACAGCGGCCGCACCCGCCCATCTGGTTCGGCGGCCTGGCGCCGAAGGCCCTGGCCAGGGCGGTGCGCCACGGCGACTCCTTCATGGGCGCCGGTTCGTCGACCACCCAGGCGTTCGCCGGGGCGGTGACCGTGGTGCGCCGCGAACTCGACGAACAACGAAAGGACCCAACCCATTTCACCATCGGCAAGCGCGTCTACCTGATGGTCGACGACGACGCGGCGCGGGCGCGCGAGCGCGTGCTGGCTGGCCTGCGGCGGATCTACGGCAAGATGCCCGGCGTCGAAGACGTTCCGGTGTCGGGCACACCCGACGACGTGGCACGCGGGCTGCGCGAGGTGATCGACGCCGGCGCCGAGTACCTGTTGCTCAATCCGGTCGGCGTCGACGTTCCAGAGAACCGCGAGCAGATGGAACGCCTTGCCGCGGAAGTGATTCCGCGGCTTGGCTGATCAGAGCTCGGTGACCGAGCCGCCCGCGGCGGTGATCTTCTCCCGCGCGCTGCCGCTGAACTTGTGCGCGGAGACCTCGAGCTTGACGGTCAGCTTGCCGTCGCCGAGGACCTTGACCAACGAGTTCTTGCGGACCGCACCCTTTGCGACCAGCTCGTCGACACCGATGGAGCCGCCCTGGGGGAACAGCCGGTTGAGGTCGCCGACGTTGACGACCTCGTACTCGGTGCGGAACCGGTTGCGGAAGCCCTTGAGCTTGGGCAGCCGCATGTGAATCGGCATCTGGCCGCCCTCGAAGGTGGCCGGCACGTTCTTGCGGGCCTTGGTGCCCTTGGTGCCGCGGCCGGCGGTCTTGCCCTTCGAGCCCTCACCGCGACCGACGCGGGTGCGGGCGGTCTTGGACCCGGGCGCGGGCTTCAGATCGTGCAGCTTGATGGTCACTGTGTCTCCTCCACCTCAACGAGGTGATTGACCACCGCGATGAGGCCGCGGGTCTGTGGGTTGTCCTCACGGATCACCGAATGGCGAATCCGTCGCAGGCCCAGGGTGCGCAGGCTCTCCCGCTGCTTCCAGCGGGCCCCGATGGTGCTGCGCACCTGGGTGATCTTCAGTTGGCTCATTGCGGTGCCGTTCCCTCACGCGCGGCACTGGCGGCCAGCGCTTCACTTTCCCGTCGCGCCTTGAGCATTCCGGCCGGGGCGACGTCCTCGATCGGCAGCCCGCGGCGGGCCGCCACCTCCTCGGGACGCTGCAGCAGCTTGAGCGCGGTGACGGTGGCATGCACCACGTTGATCGCGTTGTCGCTGCCCAACGACTTGGCCAGGATGTCGCGCACCCCGGCGCATTCCAGCACCGCACGCGCCGCGCCGCCGGCGATCACACCGGTACCCGGGCTGGCCGGGCGCAGCAGCACCACGCCGGCGGCGGCTTCACCCTGCACCGGGTGCGTGATGGTGCCGCCGATCAGCGGCACGCGGAAGAAGCCCTTGCGCGCCTCTTCGACGCCCTTGGCGATGGCGGCCGGAACTTCCTTGGCCTTGCCGTAGCCGACGCCAACCATGCCGTTGCCGTCGCCGACGATGACCAACGCGGTGAAGCTGAAGCGCCTACCACCCTTGACCACCTTGGAGACACGGTTGATGGCGACGACCCGCTCCAGGTAGTTGCTCTTGTCGCCGTCGCGGTCGCGGCCACCCCGCCCGCCGCCATCGCGCCGGCCGCGGCTGTCGCGGTCACCGCGCGAGTCACGGCTGTCTGGGGCGCCCTGCCCGCCGGCCGACTGTTCCGCCATTATGCGGTCCTTCCAGTCTTGTTCGAGGTCTCGATCATCTAGAAACTCAATCCGTTCTCGCGGGCGGCATCGGCCAGCGCCGCGATCCGTCCGGCGTAGGTGTAACCGCCGCGGTCGAACACCACGGTGTCGATGCCGGCGGCCTTGGCGCGCTCGGCGATCAATTGGCCCACCCGCACGCTGCGGGCCTTCTTGTCGCCCTGCAGGCCGCGCACGTCGTCCTCGATCGACGACGCCGCGGCCACCGTGGTGCCGTTCTCGTCGTTGACCAGCTGCACATGAATGTGCCGCGCTGACCGGTTGATGACGAGCCGCGGACGCTCCGGGGTGCCCGCGATCTTCTTGCGAAGCCGGGCGTGCCTGCGCAGCCGCGAGACCCGACGAGTTGCGGATACGCTCTGCCCCACCGGCTTTCGCGCGGCGGTGTCAGCTTGTTTTTGCGCCATGACTACTTACCTGTCTTTCCGACCTTGCGGCGGATCTGCTCGCCCTCGTAGCGCACGCCCTTGCCCTTGTACGGGTCGGGACGGCGCAGGCGGCGGATGTTCGCCGAGATCTGGCCGACCTTCTGCTTGTCGATGCCGGTGATCGAGAACTTCGTCGGGGACTGGACCGCGAAGGTGATGCCCTCGGGCGCCTCGATGACCACGGGGTGGCTGTAGCCCAGCGCGAACTCGAGGTTGGCGCCCTTGAGCTGCACGCGGTAACCGACGCCGAAGATCTCCATCTTGGTGGTGTAACCCTCGGTGACTCCGGTGACCAGGTTGGACACCAGGGTGCGCGACAACCCGTGCAGCGAGCGGTTGCGCCGCTCGTCGTTGGGGCGGGTGACCACGATTGCGCCGTCGTCGTTGCGGGCCACCGTAATCGGTTCGGCGACCGTCAAATTCAGGCTGCCCTTGGGCCCCTTCACGGAGACGTTCTGTCCCTCGATCGTTACGTCGACTCCGCTGGGAACCGGAACCGGCTGCTTACCAATGCGCGACATGTCTACTCCCTCACCACACGTACGCGAGGACTTCGCCGCCCACGCCCTGTCTGGCTGCCTGACGATCGGTCAGCAGGCCCGAGGAGGTCGAGATGATCGCCACGCCCAGGCCGCCGAGCACGCGCGGCAGGTTGGTGGATTTCGCGTACACCCGCAGACCGGGCTTGGACACGCGCCGCAGTCCGGCGATGCTGCGCTCCCTGCTCGGTCCGTACTTGAGCTGGACGATCAGCGACTTGCCGACCCGAGCGTCTTCGGTCCGGTAATCGCTGATGTAACCCTCGCTCTTGAGGATCTGGGCGATGTTGGCCTTGAGCTTGGAGTGCGGCAGCGTCACCTCGTCGTGATACGCCGAATTGGCGTTGCGCAGACGTGTCAAGAAGTCTGCGATCGGGTCCGTCATAGTCATCGAGCGCTGCTCCTCTTCATCGCTACGCTCAGCGTCGTCATCGCGGTCATGACAGCGTTGGTACCTTCCTCGCGGTGGTTCCCGGTCCGGGCCTGTCGCGTGCCTGTTCTGGGTTGGTCTCGGGGTCCTGGCTCTTACCAGCTGCTCTTCTGCACGCCGGGCAGTTCGCCCGCGTGCGCCATCTCGCGCAGGCAGATCCTGCACAGGCCGAATTTGCGGAACACCGCGCGCGGCCGGCCGCACCTGTTGCAGCGCGTGTAGCCGCGCACCGCGAACTTCGGCTTGCGTGCGGCCTTATTGACCAGTGCCTTCTTCGCCATCTACTCAGTTCTCCTTGAAGGGAAAGCCGAGGGCCCGCAACAGCGCTCGTCCTTCGTCGTCGGTCGTCGCCGAGGTGACGACGTTGATGTCCATGCCGCGAACCCGGTCGATCTTGTCCACGTCGATCTCGTGGAACACCGACTGCTCGGCCAGCCCGAACGTGTAGTTGCCCACACCGTCGAACTGCTTGGGCGAAAGGCCGCGGAAGTCACGGATACGGGGCAGTGCGATCGAGGTGAGGCGGTCGAGGAACTCCCACATCCGGTCGCCGCGCAGGGTGACACGCGCACCGATCGGCATGCCCTCGCGCAGCTTGAACTGCGCGATGGACTTGCGCGCCCTGCGGATCTCGGGCTTCTGCCCGGTGATCAGCGCAAGGTCGCTGACCGCGCCGTTGATCAGCTTCGCGTCCCGCGCCGCATCGCCGACGCCCATGTTGACAACGACTTTCGTCACGGTCGGGATCTGCATGACGTTCCCGTAGCCGAACTGCTGCTGCAACGAATCGCGAATCTCGCTGCGGTAGCGCTCTTTCAGGCGCGGCTGCACCTTCTCTGCAGTGGTCATCAGATGTCCTTGCCGTTGCGCTTGGAGATACGAACCCGCTTGCCGGTCTCCTCGTCGACCCGGTAGCCGACGCGGGTGGGCTTACCGTCGGAATCAACCACCATCACGTTGGAGGCATCGATCGGCGCCTCCTGGGTGACGATTCCACCCGACTGGGCTCCGCGCTGGTTGCTCGAAACCGCGGTGTGCTTCTTGATTGAGTTGACGCCCTGGACCAGGACCCGGTTGCGCTCCGGGTAAACCTTGAGCACCTTGCCCTTGGCGCCCTTGTCCTTGCCGGCGATGACCAGAACGGTGTCGTCCTTCTTGATTTTCATCTACAACACCTCCGGGGCCAGCGAAATGATCTTCATGAACCGCTTCTCACGCAGCTCGCGGCCGACGGGGCCGAAGATGCGCGTGCCGCGCGGGTCGTTGTCGGGCTTGATGATCACCGCGGCGTTCTCGTCGAACTTGATGTAGCTGCCGTCCGGGCGGCGGCGCTCCTTGACCGTGCGCACCACCACGGCCTTGACGACATCCCCGCGCTTGACGTTGCCGCCGGGAATGGCGTCCTTGACGGTGGCGACGATGACGTCCCCGATGCCGGCGTAGCGTCGCGACGAACCGCCGAGCACCCGGATGCACAAGATCTCCTTGGCGCCGGTGTTGTCGGCGACCTTCAGCCGCGATTCCTGCTGAATCACTCGATCTCCTGACCTGGTTGCGTGTGCACGGCAGGAGGCAAGCCACAGCCCACCGAATCACCTGACATGCGCGGTCTTTGTCACCGAAGGGCACGCGGGGCCGATTCGCACCGGCCGAGGTCTGCCCAAGGCAACCCCTAGAGTCTAGGTGACGACCAGCTCAGAGCCAAATTCGCGGCCGAGGCGGCTTCCGGGCGGGCTCAAGGAGCCGTTCCGCCGATTCTCCGGATATCGCCGAGGTGGTGCACGCCTTCGTGCATCGCCTGGCGCACGAACCAGCGGGCAGTGCGCCGTTCGCCCGGCAGCCGGGTCCCGGTGCGGTCCCAGTCATGGTCTTTGATGCGCGCGACCTCGTCGCGGAAGCCCGCAACGGCGGCCGCCAGCTCCTCGAGCGTGGCGTCGATGTCGCAATCGTTGTACCGGAAGCGGCGGGCCCGCAGATCGTTGAACATCGGCTCGCACGCAGGCTCGCGCTCGGTGCGGACGCGGTACAGCCGAATGGTGAAGGAGACGTAGACGTCCCGCAGATGGCAGAGGTATTCGGCGACCGACCACACTTCGGGACTGGGGCGTGACCGTCGCGATCCAGGCGGGATCGCGGAGATCGCCTCCCGAATCGCGTCCGGCAGGCCGGCGATGACACCGACCGCGTCGTTGGGCCGAATATCCGAGTAATTCATTCCACAATCAGCGCAGACGTGGTCTTCGGCGGCCAGTGGAGGCAGGGACGCGGGCATGCCCAAATCCTCCATCAGATCGGTGGCGACCCGTTCGGACGACCTGTTGGGCTGTGGCACATCCCCGCGGCTCAGCCGTCGATGTGTATCGGCGGGTCGGCGAAGGCGGGATCCGCCGGGTGCTGGTCGGGGCCCATCGACTCGCAGTGGCCGTCGGGCACCAGGTAGGAACTGGCACCGTTGGGAATCAAGCGCGGAACCGCCACGCAACGCTGCCAGGTGCCGTCGGGCTGGACCGGTCCGTCGCATTTACTGAGGACGTTTCCTCCGTACTGGCAGCCGGCGCTGGCCGGCGGCGCCGAAGCGATCAGCTCCGCGGCCAGGAGCAGCCCGGCCAATCCCCCGACGATGCCGCACTTCATGCTTGCCTCCCGTCGCATCGCCGCTGCGGCGCGCCGAGCGCTTGGGGTGCACCTCGCTCGGCGGCCCAGCCAGCAGCAATGACGCTACCGCTTAGGCCCGCGGTATTCGCTTCCTTTGAGGTCCCGATTCGACGGGTTGCGACGAGCACGGGACCGGGCCGAACCCGTTACCGGCCGTCAGAACGGCGGTGGTTCGGCGTCGGGCGGTGTTGCGGGTCCGGCGCGTTGGGCTAGTCGGGCGTCCCGGTTGTGTCGGCGTTCGGTGGCCACCCGGTACGTGCGGTCCTGGGCGCGGGTGCGGCGCCGTTTCGGCATCATCGCGGTGCGGTCGGTGCAGTAGTCCTGGGGTGGGTCGGCTTCGGCGGCCGCGATCGCCCCGGTGGCCCGGCACAGGCTCGGGAACAGCAGGGCGCTGCCCGGGGTGGTGACGTAGGTGCGCCCGGCCGGGGAGGTCAGGATCAGCGTTCCATCGGGTAATTGCTTTTCCTGCCACCCCCAGAAGGTTTTCACCAAATGGTGTGTGCGGCAATAACATTTGAGATTCGAGGCGTGCGTGGGCCCGCCAGCGCTGTAGGGGATGGTGTGATCGATGTCGCAGGCCACCGCCGGGCAATCGCAACCCGGCCAGCGGCACGTCAGATCGCGGCAGCGCACGAAATCGGCCAACGCCTGCGACGGCACATAACCCGGCTCGGGCGGCGCATCGCCGGGATG
>NZ_LZKH01000082.1:0-32065 GCF_001672745.1 Mycobacterium sp. E1386 | reverse complement strand
CGATCGCGCCGTGGGCGATCGAGCCGCGGTGGGTATGGAACTCCGCGCCAGGCGTGAGCGACATCGTGTAGTGCCGGGTTGGGGGGCGGGGTCGCGGCCGGCGACTTGCCCATCGCCAACAGCATTTCGCCGGTTCGCCGGGACAACTGCCAACCCCCTTGGAAGGGCGTGAATTCCATGGGGAAGTGGAAGCTGCCGTTTGCCGGTTGGGCCGTGTTGACGTCGATGGTCGCCACCACGTCGGCGGGGGTCTTGTCCGACCAGGCGATGTCGTGGGCGACGAAGGTCATCGGGAGGTAGCCGTTGTCGCGCAACGCGTTGGAGAACTTGCCCAGGGTGTCCGCGCTCTCCGGGGTGGCGCCCTCGACCAGACTCACCTTGTTGATACCGGGTACGTTCGGGTCGACGAGCCGGGTCAAGATGTCGGTAAGGGCTTCAGGCGTCGGCAGCGGGGTAGTCGGAGAGGTGACGACCGTGCTCGACGTGGCAGGGGCCGCCGCGGGCACGGAGGAGGCGATTCGGGGTTGCTGGTGCGACGAACATCCCGAGAGTCCGACCGCCGCCAGGATGGTGGCGGCGCTCAACGTTGCGGACAGGTGTCGGTGCATCCAGTCGGTCAGGCCGGCTGCGGGGTTGGGGCGCTGCGCGAAAGGGGCACCCGCCGTGCGGTCGGGCCAACGGGTGCAACTGAACTCACACCCGCGCTCGCCACGCCGACGTCGGCTGAGCCGACTGGGCCGGTGGCGAGGCTTTTTGCGGTCACGGCGGCCCTTTCGATCAGCGAGATTAGTGGCCGAGATTACCAGCGAGACAAAAATCTTAACTTTTCGTGGGTATTTGACTCCCCACATCATTGGTCAATCGCCGGTAGCTTTGAAGTATCCACCGCGCCAATTCGGTGTGGGAAAGGAGCGCAACATGGGTGGCTCAGAGCGTTCTGAATCATTCGGTACCCCCCGCGAGTCAGGCATGTCCCCCGGCGATGCTGCCGAATTGGAAGAACTACGTCGCGAGGCAGCGCTGCTGCGCGAGCAACTCGAGCATGCGGCCGGGCAGAGTGGTGCCCGCTCCGCGCGCGATGTGCATCAACTCGAAGCCCGTATCGACTCGCTTGCGGCCCGCAATTCGAAGTTGATGGAGACGCTCAAAGAGGCGCGCCAGCAACTGCTGGCGTTGCGGGAGGAAGTCGATCGGCTCGGGCAGCCGCCGAGCGGTTACGGCGTGTTGTTGGGCGCGCACGAGGACGACACCGTCGATGTGTTCACCTCGGGCCGCAAGATGCGCCTGACTTGCTCGCCGAACATCGACGTCGCGTCGTTGCGCAAGGGTCAAACGGTTCGCCTCAACGAGGCGCTGACCGTCGTCGAGGCCGGCACCTACGAATCGGTCGGCGAGATCTCCACGTTGCGTGAGCTGTTGGCCGACGGGCACCGCGCGTTGGTTGTCGGTCACGCCGACGAGGAGCGCATCGTGTGGCTGGCGGAGCCGCTGGTGGCCGAGGACCTGCCCGAGGGGCACCCCGACGCGCTCAACGACGACACCAGGCCGCGCAAGTTGCGGCCGGGCGACTCGTTGCTGGTCGACACCAAGGCGGGCTACGCGTTCGAGCGCATCCCCAAGGCCGAGGTCGAAGACCTGGTGTTGGAGGAGGTGCCCGACGTCAGCTACCAGGACATCGGTGGCCTGACTCGCCAGATCGAGCAGATCCGCGACGCCGTGGAGCTGCCCTTCCTGCACAAGGAGCTGTACCGGGAGTACGCGCTGCGCCCGCCCAAGGGTGTGTTGCTGTACGGCCCGCCCGGATGTGGGAAGACGTTGATCGCCAAGGCGGTCGCGAATTCGCTGGCCAAGAAGATGGCCGAGGTGCGTGGGGACGACGCGCGCGAGGCGAAGTCCTACTTCCTCAACATCAAGGGCCCGGAGCTGCTGAACAAGTTCGTCGGCGAGACCGAGCGGCACATCCGGCTGATCTTCCAGCGGGCCCGCGAGAAGGCGTCCGAGGGAACACCGGTGATCGTCTTCTTCGACGAGATGGACTCGATCTTCCGGACCCGCGGCACCGGCGTCTCCTCCGACGTCGAGACCACGGTGGTCCCGCAGCTGCTCAGTGAGATCGACGGGGTGGAGGGGCTCGAGAACGTCATCGTGATCGGTGCCTCCAACCGCGAGGACATGATCGACCCCGCGATCCTGCGGCCCGGCCGCCTGGACGTGAAGATCAAGATCGAGCGCCCCGACGCCGAAGCGGCACAAGACATCTTCTCGAAGTATCTGGTCGAGACGCTGCCGGTGCATGCCGACGATCTCGCCGAGTTCGGGGGCGACCGCGCGGCCTGCATCCGGGCGATGATCGAAAAGGTCGTCGAGCGGATGTACGCCGAGATCGACGACAACCGGTTCCTGGAGGTCACCTACGCCAACGGTGACAAGGAAGTTATGTACTTCAAGGACTTCAACTCCGGCGCCATGATCCAGAACGTCGTCGACCGGGCGAAGAAGAACGCGATCAAGTCGGTGCTGGAGACCGGGCAACCGGGTCTGCGCATCCAGCATCTGCTCGACTCGATCGTCGACGAGTTCGCCGAGAACGAGGACCTGCCCAACACCACCAACCCCGATGACTGGGCACGGATTTCGGGTAAGAAGGGCGAGCGGATCGTCTACATCCGCACGCTGGTCACCGGCAAGAGCTCGAGCGCATCGCGGGCCATCGACACCGAATCCAACCTCGGCCAATACCTGTAGGGCTCTAAGTCGCGTCGCCGCGACACTTGAACCACGCACGCGACCCGCCGAGGCGGATGTGCGTGGTTTAAGTTTCGGCGGCTTTGGCAGCCGTCAGTCGGTCACCAGCGAGTAGCTGTTGGTCAGATTGTCCTGCAGCACTTGGGCCGCGCGGGTCCGGGTGTCCACGCGCAGCTCCTCGGCGAGGACACGCGGCTGGTAGGTCCACCCCGCCGGCAGGTCGAGCCGGTCGGCGAGGCGCGGCAGGTCGGCTTGCGACAGGTTGGGGTCGGCGACCTGGCTCAAGGTCTGCATCACCCAGTGCTGCCCCTGCGGGTCGATGAGTTCGTAGATCTGTTGTCCGGCGTTGAAGACGAAGACCGTGTGGCGATTGACCTTGTTGGGGATGTAGGGCGCGGGATTCATCGAGGACAACAGGACCGTCGCCTGCTGGATCATCTCGATGCCGCCGAAGGTCTTGGTCACCTGCGGACCTGGGGCCTCTTTCTCGATGGCGTTCATCAGCCAGTACCGCGGACCGTTGAGCAGCGCTGCGGCCACACCGTTTTCGGCGGCGATGGCGTGTGGGTCGAGCGCGGACCACAGTTCGGTCGGGCAGTCGTTGAGCGGGAAGCTGTTGTAGACCGTTGCCTGCGGGCCGGCCTCGCCGGCGGTTACCAGCAGCACCTCGCCGTAGCGTTTTCCGGCCAGGTCGAGCGCGTGTTTACCGACGTGGTCGGATTCGGGGGCGGACACACGGTGAAGTTAGTCACTACCGTCGGTGCCGTCAACAGCAAGCGCGGACGGCACGACCGCGCCGCGGTAGCGGTTGCGGGCGATCAGCGTGGCATGCAGGTCACCGATCAGCGGGTCCAGGAAGGTGGACCGATATTCGGCGTCGCCGGCCGCGCGGGCGCTGATGTACATGAAGGTCAGGGCCCCCAGGAAAAGACTCATGTGCACCAGCGAATCCGGGACCGGCAGCGTGAAGCCCAACACGGTCGCGGTGCTTTTGTAGGTGTGGGTCCATTCGTTGAGCAGTTCGGGGCTCAACACGATCAGGCCGAGAATCAGGTAGATGGTGGCGGTGACCACTGCCACCACCAGGATCTGCGCCAGTTGGGATGCGGCCAGAACGAACACCACGTTGAGGCGTTCCGTCTTCTTCAAAGGGGCGCTGTCCGGGTTGTCCGTCAACGCCGCGAACGGCGTGCCGGCTAGGTGCTCGGTGTCTTTGGGCAGGACCGCCGCCGACTTGAGCATCGGCCGCACCCGCTCGACCGTGGCGGAGATGACGAAGGCCGCCGCGATGGAAACCAGGAACGCCATCGCCAGTCCCAGCCGGTTCCCGCTGATCGTCGCGGCCATCAGCCACACGTAGGTGTTGAAGAAGACCAATGCGGTGAGCAGCACGACGGGCAACGCCCGGACCGCCAGGGCGCCCACCATCGTGAAGTGCGACAACATCATGCGCATCGCCCAGCCGACCACCGAACCGACGCCGAAGCCGGTCAGGATCAGCACGACGGCAATGACGGCGACCTGCTGCGGCAGTTGAGCGGCATCGCCGGTCGCCACCCCGACGGACGCTACGACCACAACCGACGCCGTCGCTATCGTCGCGCGTGCCCGCCCGTTTCGTGACCGCGACACCAGCCAGCCCGCAAGCGCCATCAGCGGCAGGCTGAGGCCGACGATGACGAGCACGAACAATTCGGAAGTCGTTGGTGTGCCCGTGATTTCGACGTCATGGCCGCCGGTGATCAGATACACAGGCAGGATGCAGGCCTGCAGCGTCGCGTACGCCGCCAGCACC
This sequence comes from Mycobacterium sp. E1386, assembly GCF_001672745.1. Classification (NCBI taxonomy): domain Bacteria; kingdom Bacillati; phylum Actinomycetota; class Actinomycetes; order Mycobacteriales; family Mycobacteriaceae; genus Mycobacterium; species Mycobacterium sp. E1386. The sequence goes on along the minus strand of NZ_LZKH01000082.1, from coordinate 27,525 downwards.
GGCGCCGCGCGTGGCCATAGCCGCCGCCACCGGCCCCGCCGGGTCAGCACCGACGGCAACCCACGCGCTAAGAACCACTGTTCAGCCGCGGCCGACTGCCTGCGGTCCGGCGTGCGGCGCCGAGTTGGGTCCACATCGGCTCACCCTAGTGGCGCAACAACCTCGCGCCGCGGATTTCCCCCTGCGCGAGGACGGATCGTCGCGCGGCCTACGCTGAACGGATGCAACGGATTATCGGGACGGAGGTCGAGTACGGCATTTCGTCGCCGTCCGACCCGACTGCCAACCCGATCCTCACTTCGACTCAGGCGGTGTTGGCCTACGCGGCAGCCGCCGGCATCCAGCGCGCCAAGCGCACCCGTTGGGACTACGAGGTGGAATCGCCGCTGCGCGACGCCCGCGGTTTTGATCTGAGCCGTTCGGCCGGGCCGCCGCCGGTGGTCGACGCCGACGAGGTGGGCGCCGCCAACATGATCCTGACCAACGGGGCGCGGCTCTACGTCGACCACGCCCACCCCGAGTATTCGGCGCCCGAGTGCACCGACCCGCTCGACGCGGTGATCTGGGACAAGGCCGGCGAGCGGGTGATGGAGGCCGCCGCCCGGCACGTCGCCAGCGTGCCCGGGGCCGCCAAGCTGCAGCTCTACAAGAACAATGTGGACGGCAAAGGCGCCTCCTACGGCGCGCACGAAAACTACCTGATGTCGCGGCAGACGCCGTTTTCGTCGATCATCGCCGGATTGACCCCTTTTCTGGTGTCCCGGCAGGTGGTGACCGGCTCCGGCCGGGTCGGCATCGGTCCGTCGGGTGACGAGCCCGGCTTCCAACTCTCGCAGCGCTCCGACTACATCGAGGTCGAGGTCGGCCTCGAAACCACGCTCAAGCGGGGCATCATCAACACCCGCGACGAACCGCACGCCGACGCCGACCGGTACCGCCGGTTGCACGTCATCATCGGCGACGCCAACCTGTCGGAGACGTCGACGTATCTGAAGCTGGGCACGACGGCGCTGGTGCTGGACCTGATCGAGGTCGGCCCGGAGCACGGGATCGACCTGAGCGACTTGGTGCTGGCCCGGCCGGTGCATGCGGTTCACGCGATCAGCCGCGACCCGTCCCTGCGGGCCGTCGTGGCGCTGGCCGACGGTCGCGAATTGACCGCCCTTGCGCTGCAACGGATTTACCTGGACCGGGTGGCGAAGCTGGTCGACAGCCGCGACCCCGACCCCCGCGCCGCCGACATTGTGCAGACCTGGGCGCAGGTGCTTGACCAACTCGAGCGGGATCCGATGGAGTGCGCCGAGGTGCTCGACTGGCCGGCCAAGCTGCGCCTGCTCGAGGGTTTCCGGCAGCGGGAGAATCTCAGCTGGTCGGCGCCGCGGCTGCATCTGGTCGATCTGCAGTATTCCGATGTGCGACTGGACAAGGGCCTGTACAACCGGCTCGTCGCGCGCGGCTCGATGAAGCGTCTGGTCACCGAACATCAGGTGCTGGAGGCCGTGGACAACCCGCCGACCGACACGCGCGCGTACTTCCGCGGTGAATGCCTGCGCAGGTTCGGCGCCGACATCGCCGCGGCCAGTTGGGACTCGGTGATCTTCGACCTGGGTGGCGACTCGCTGGTGCGGATTCCGACGCTGGAGCCGCTGCGCGGCAGCAAGGCGCACGTCGGAGCGCTGCTGGACTCGGTGGACAGCGCCGCCGAACTGGTGGAACAACTCACCAGCTAAGCCGGTTAGACCGGGGAACGTCGGGGTTGACCGGTAGGGTAGAGATACCAGCGGGGCAGTGTGGCTTAGGGACCGAGCAAGCCGCTGGACAAGTTCAGATGAAGCAGGAGGCCGGCGATGGCTCAGGAGCAGACCAAGCGTGGCGGTGGTGGTGGCGACGACGACGACTTCGCCGACAGCACGGCCGCGGGCCAGGAGCGCCGCGAGAAGCTAGCCGAGGACACCGACGATCTGCTCGACGAGATCGATGACGTCCTCGAAGAGAACGCTGAAGACTTCGTCCGGGCATACGTCCAAAAGGGCGGACAGTGACCTGGCCCTTCTCTGACCGCCTGTCCACTAACTCCCCACTCCCGGCAAACCCCGCCGTAGACCTGTCGTCGTTTGCCGACTTCCTGCGCCGCCAAGCGCCGGATCTGCTGCCGGCGAGCCTCGGCGGCGCGCAGGCCGGCGCGGCCGGCTCGCAGCTGCCGCACGGCACCACCATCGTGGCCCTGAAGTATCCCGGTGGCGTCGTCATCGCCGGGGACCGTCGCTCGACCCAGGGCAACATGATCGCCGGGCGCGACGTCAAAAAGGTGTACGTCACCGACGACTACACCGCTACGGGCATCGCGGGCACCGCGGCCATCGCCGTCGAATTCGCCCGTCTCTACGCGGTCGAACTCGAGCACTACGAGAAGCTCGAGGGTGTGCCGCTCACGTTCGCCGGAAAGGTGAACCGGCTCGCGATCATGGTGCGCGGCAACCTGGCCGCGGCCATGCAAGGCCTGGTGGCCCTGCCACTCCTGGCGGGCTATGACATCGACGCGCCCGATCCGGAGGGTGCCGGCCGGATCGTCTCGTTCGACGCCGCCGGCGGCTGGAACGTGGAAGAAGAGGGCTACCAGTCGGTGGGTTCGGGGTCGATCTTCGCCAAGTCGTCGATCAAGAAGTTGTACTCGCAAGTCGTCGATGCCGATTCCGCGGTGCGGGTGGCCGTGGAGGCGCTGTACGACGCCGCCGACGACGATTCCGCCACCGGCGGACCCGACTTGGTGCGCGGCATCTATCCGACGGCGGTCACCATCGGCGCCGAAGGGGCGGCCGAGGTGCCCGAGCGTCGGATCGCCGAGCTGGCTCGCGAAGTCATCGAAAGTCGCTCGCGCGCAGATACTTTCGGCCCCGATGGCGGTGAGAAGTGAGCTTTCCGTATTTCATCTCGCCCGAGCAGGCGATGCGCGAGCGCAGCGAGCTCGCACGCAAAGGCATCGCGCGCGGCAAGAGCGTGGTCGCGCTGGTCTACGCCGGTGGGGTGCTGTTTGTCGCGGAGAACCCGTCGCGGTCCCTGCAGAAGATCAGCGAACTCTACGATCGCGTGGGCTTCGCGGCCGCGGGCAAGTTCAACGAGTTTGATAACCTGCGGCGCGGCGGAATCCAGTTCGCCGACACCCGGGGCTACGCCTACGATCGCCGTGACGTCACCGGGCGCCAGCTGGCCAACGTCTACGCGCAGACCTTGGGCACCATCTTCACCGAGCAGGCCAAGCCGTACGAGGTGGAGTTGTGCGTCGCCGAGGTGGCGCACTACGGCGAGACGAAACCGCCTGAGTTGTACCGCATCACCTACGACGGGTCGATCGCCGACGAACCGCATTTCGTGGTGATGGGCGGCACGACGGAGCCGATCACCAGCGCGCTCAAGGAGTCCTACGCCGAGAACGCGGACCTGCGCGACGCGACGCAGATCGCCGTGAAGGCGTTACGGGCCGGCAGTGCGGACGGTTCCAACGGCGATCTTTCTCCGGATGTGGGCAGCCTGGAGGTTGCCATCCTGGACGTCAACCGGCCGCGGCGGGCATTCCGGCGGATCAACCGGGCCGCCCTGGAAAACCTGCTGCACGAGGGGGATTCGAAGCAGCCGGAAACCAATGGCGAAGCGCCGGATTCCAACGGCGACTCCGCGGGCTGAATCGCGCGTACCGCCTCGTGTTCGCTACAGGCAGAACACCGAGCGCACCGGTGCGGTTTTGGGACCGCTGGTGCCCAGGGTGCGGGTGAGCCCTCGGGAGACGCTTTAGCGGGCCGCGCGAAACTCGTCGGGACCCATAGGCGCGGCTTCCGTGCCCTCCCGGTGAGACAACCAGTACCCTCGATTACGTGCAGCGACGAATTATGGGCATCGAGACCGAGTTCGGTGTCACCTGCACCTTCCACGGCCATCGCCGCCTGTCCCCGGACGAGGTCGCCCGTTATCTCTTCCGGCGCGTCGTGTCCTGGGGGCGCAGCTCCAACGTTTTCCTCCGCAACGGTGCCCGCCTGTATCTCGACGTGGGCAGCCACCCCGAATACGCGACGGCCGAGTGCGACAGCCTGGTGCAGCTGGTCACCCACGACCGGGCCGGCGAATGGGTGCTGGAAGACCTGCTCATCGACGCCGAGCAGCGGCTCGCCGACGAGGGCATCGGCGGCGATATCTACCTGTTCAAGAACAACACCGATTCGGCGGGCAACTCCTACGGCTGCCACGAGAATTACCTGATCGTGCGGGCCGGCGAGTTCTCCCGGATCTCCGATGTGTTGCTGCCATTCCTGGTCACCCGCCAGCTGATCTGCGGGGCCGGCAAGGTGCTGCAAACCCCCAAGGCGGCGACGTTCTGCCTTTCCCAACGTGCCGAGCACATCTGGGAGGGCGTCTCCTCGGCCACCACCCGCAGCCGGCCGATCATCAACACCCGCGACGAGCCGCACGCCGACGCCGAGAAGTACCGGCGCCTGCACGTGATCGTCGGCGACTCCAACATGTGCGAGACCACCACCATGCTGAAGGTGGGCACCGCGGCCCTGGTGCTGGAAATGATCGAGGCCGGCGTCCCCTTCCGCGACTTCTCGCTGGACAATCCCATCCGCGCCATCCGGGAGGTCAGCCACGACGTCACCGGCCGGCGGCCGGTGCGGCTGGCCGGCGGGCGTCAGGCCAGCGCGCTGGACATCCAGCGCGAGTACTACAGCCGCGCCGTCGAACACCTGCAGACCCGGGAGCCCAACGCCCAGATCGAGCAGGTCGTGGACCTGTGGGGGCGCCAGCTCGATGCCGTCGAGAGCCAGGACTTCGCCAAGGTCGACACCGAAATCGACTGGGTGATCAAGCGCAAGCTGTTCCAGCGCTATCAGGACCGCTACAACATGGAGCTGTCCGACCCCAAGATCGCCCAGCTGGACCTCGCCTATCACGACATCAAGCGCGGCCGCGGCGTGTTCGACCTGCTGCAACGCAAGGGCCTTGCGGCGCGCGTGACCACCGACGAGGAAATCACGGAGGCGGTCGACCATCCGCCGCAGACCACCCGCGCCCGGCTGCGCGGCGAGTTCATCAGCGCCGCCCAGGCCGCGGGCCGCGACTTCACCGTCGACTGGGTGCACCTCAAGCTCAACGACCAGGCGCAGCGCACCGTGTTGTGCAAGGACCCCTTCCGGGCGGTCGACGAGCGGGTCAAGCGGCTGATCGCCAGCATGTAGCTCGACCGCTTCCGGTCACAGCTGTCACACCAGTCGCTCGTCTCCACCGATAATCGAAGCCACAATTTTGATATCGCGGGCGCTATCAAATTCTGCGAGCCGGTGATCCCCACGAACTCGTGACTGATGTGACGATTGTTAATGCTGCGACTCGCCAGCCGGTGCAGGCGCGACGCGAGCGCCGGCTATAACCTGGTGCGAATGGCGACCTCGAAAGTCGAGCGGTTGGTCAATCTCGTCATCGCCCTGCTGTCCACCCGCGGCTACATCAGTGCGGAGAAGATCAGGTCCAGCGTGGCCGGTTACTCGGACAGTCCCAGCGCCGAGGCGTTCTCCCGCATGTTCGAGCGCGACAAGAACGAGCTGCGCGACCTGGGCATACCGCTGGAGGTCGGCAGGGCGTCGGCCCAGGAGCCCACCGAGGGCTACCGCATCAACCGCGACGCCTACTCGCTGCCGGCCGTCGAGCTGACTTCGGACGAGGCGGCCGCGGTAGCCGTCGCGACGCAACTGTGGGAGTCGCCCGAACTGATCACCGCCACCCAGGGCGCGTTGCTCAAGCTGCGTGCCGCCGGGGTGGACGTCGACCCGGACGCACCGGTGGCCATCGCCTCCCCGGCCGGCGTGCCCGGGCTGCGCGGGTCGGAGGAGGTGCTCGGAGTCCTCTTGTCGGCCATCGATTCTCGGCAGGCGGTGCAGTTCCCGCACCGGCCGTCGCGGGCCGAGCCGTACAGCGTGCGCACCGTGGAACCGTGGGGCGTCGTCACCCAGAAGGGTCGCTGGTATCTGGTGGGCCACGACCGCGACCGCGACGCCACTCGCACCTTTCGGCTGTCGCGGATCGGCGCCGAGGTCAAGCCGATCGGCCCGCCCGGGGTCGTCGTCGTGCCCGAGGACGTGGACCTGCGCCAGATCGTCGCCCGCACGGTGGCCGAAATCCCGACCGGCGGGCGGGCGCGGGTGTGGGTCGCCGACGGTCGGGCCACCGCGCTGCGGCGCGCCGGGACGCCCACCGGCAGGCGACAGCTGGGCGGCCGCGACGGCGACGTGGTCGAGATCGACATCGGATCAAGCGACCGGTTGGCGCGCGACATCGCCGGCTACGGGGCCGACGCCGTCGTGCTCGAGCCACCGTCGCTGCGTGAGGACGTGCTGGCGCGGCTGCGCGCCCACGTGGAGGAGGCGAACCACCCATGACTCCCATATCCACGCGATTGATCCGGCTGCTCAACATGGTGCCGTATTTCCAGGCCAACCCGCGGGTCACCCGGGCCAAGGCGGCCGCCGACCTGGGGGTATCCGCCAAACAACTGGAAGAGGACCTCAACCAGCTCTGGATGTGCGGCCTGCCCGGCTACTACCCGGGTGACCTGATCGACTTCCAGTTCTCCGGCGACACCATCGAAGTGACGTTCTCCGCGGGCATCGACCGGCCGCTCAAGCTCACCTCGCCGGAGGCCACCGGACTGCTGGTGGCGCTGCGGGCGCTCGCCGACATCCCGGGAGTCGTCGACCCGGAGGCGGCGCGCAGCGCGATCGCCAAGATCGAGGCCGCGGCCGGCGCCATCGGGCACGACGTCACCGGCTCGGTGGCAGCGGCAGACGAGCCCGCGCCCGTGGAGAGCCGCGCCGCGGCCGCGGTCCGCACGGCGGTGCAGCACAAACGCGCGCTGGCCATCGACTATTACTCCGCGTCGCACGACACCCTGACCAGCCGGATCGTCGATCCCATCCGGGTGCTGCTGATCGGTGGCCACAGCTACCTGGAGGCTTGGTCACGGGAGGCGGACGGGGTGCGGCTGTTCCGCTTCGACCGGATCGTGGATGCGACGGAACTGGACGAGCCGGCGGCGCCGCCCGAATTGGCGCTGCAGGCGCCGCCGGACACATCGCTGTTCGACGGAGATCCGGCACTGCCGTCGGCCAGGCTGCGGGTCGCGCCCTCGGCGTCGTGGATGTTCGAGTACTACCCGATGCGCGAGGTGCGGGAGTTGCCGGACGGGTCCTGCGACGCGGTGATGACGTACGCCTCCGAGGACTGGATGACGCGCCTGGTGCTGGGCTTCGGGTCGGACGTGCGGGTGCTTGAACCGGAGTCACTCGCGAGACGTGTCCGGGATGCGGCGGCCGCGGCGTGTGAGTCCTATCAGGCGCTAAGCCGCTGAGGTCACGGCGCGGGCGGCCCGGCGGACCGCCGCACTGCGGTAGCATCGGGTAGACGTCTGGAGGTAATCAAAGTGGGCAGTCTTAGTCCGTGGCACTGGGCGATCCTCGCTGTGGTGGTGATCCTGCTTTTTGGTGCCAAGAAGCTCCCCGATGCAGCACGTTCGTTGGGCAAATCGATGCGCATCTTCAAGTCCGAGATGCGCGAAATGCAGAGCGAAGGCAAGACCGAAGCGCCTTCCATCGAGACCCCTCAGCCTGTGCAGTCCCAGCGGGTGGAGCCGCCGGCGGCCACCGAGCAGGGGCACTCCGAAGCACGCCCGGCCTAGCCCGCCGTCATCGTCGCGGTGCCCGAACGCCACTGAACGAGCGTCGTGAAAGTTTTCAAGGTTTCAGCGCGCACTGCCGGCGTGCTGAAGCGCCTCAATCCGCGTAACAGGCGCAGCCGCACCAATCCCGACGCGACGATGTCGCTCGTCGACCACCTCACGGAGCTGCGCACCCGGTTGCTCCTCTCGCTGGCCGCCATCCTGGTCACCACGATCTTCGGGTTCGTCTGGTACTCGCATTCGATCTTCGGGCTGGAAAGCCTTGGCGAGTGGCTGCGCCATCCTTACTGTTCGCTGCCCCAGTCCGCGCGCGCGAGCATCAGCGCCGACGGTCAGTGCCGACTGTTGGCGACGGCCCCCTTCGACCAGTTCATGTTGCGGCTCAAGGTCGGGCTGACCGCCGGGGTGGTGCTGGCCTGCCCGGTGTGGTTCTACGAGCTGTGGGCGTTCATCACGCCGGGGCTGTACCAGAAGGAGCGCCGGTTCGCGGTTGGATTCGTGGTCCCGGCGGCGGTGCTGTTCGTCGCGGGTGCGGTGCTGGCGTACTTCGTGTTGTCCAAGGCGCTGGGCTTCTTGCTGACCGTCGGTAGCGACGTTCAGGTGACCGCGCTGTCCGGGGACCGGTACTTCGGATTCCTGATCAACCTGTTGGTGGTGTTCGGGGTCAGCTTCGAGTTCCCGCTGCTGATCGTCATGCTCAACATGACGGGGGTGCTGCCCTACGAGCGGCTCAAGTCCTGGCGGCGCGGCCTGATTTTCGCGATGTTCGTGTTCGCGGCTGTCTTCACCCCCGGCTCCGACCCGTTTTCGATGACCGCCCTCGGCGTGGCGCTCTCGGTGCTCCTCGAGCTCGCCATCCAGATCGCCCGCCTGCACGACAGACGGAAGGCCAAACGCGAAGCCCAGGCGGTGATCCCGGACGACGAGGCATCGGTCATCGAGGCGCCCGCACCGATACACGAGTCGGCGCGGGAGCCGTCGTTCACCGCCGGCCAGCATGACGATGTCACCTAAACCGTCGGTGCCACAGGACTTGACGGAGCTCGTCGAGCTGACCCGGTTCACCGCGGAATTGCCCTTTGCGCTGGACAACTTTCAGCAGCGGGCGTGCGCCGCGCTGGAGCGCGGTCACGGCGTGCTGGTCTGCGCGCCGACCGGGGCCGGCAAGACGGTGGTGGGCGAATTCGCCGTGCACCTGGCGCTGGCCGCGGGCGGCAAGTGCTTCTACACGACGCCGCTCAAGGCGCTGAGCAATCAAAAGCACACCGACCTGACCGCGCGCTACGGCCGCGACCGGATCGGCTTGCTCACCGGCGACATGTCGGTGAACGCCGACGCTCCCGTGGTGGTGATGACCACCGAGGTGCTGCGCAACATGCTCTACGCCAATTCGCCGGCGCTGCAAGGGCTTTCCTACGTGGTGATGGACGAGGTGCATTTCCTGGCCGACCGGATGCGCGGGCCGGTATGGGAGGAAGTGATCCTGCACCTGCCCGACGAGGTGCGAGTGGTCAGCCTGTCGGCGACGGTGAGCAACGCCGAAGAATTCGGCGGCTGGATCCAGACGGTGCGGGGCGACACCACCGTGGTGGTCGACGAGCATCGGCCGGTGCCGCTGTGGCAGCACGTCTTGGTGGGCAAGCGGCTTTTCGACCTGTTCGACTACCGAAACCCGGACGCCGGCGAGCAGCCAACGGCCATCCGCGAGCCGCGCGTCAACCCGGACCTGGTGCGCCACATCGCGCACCGCCGCGAGGCGGACCGGATGTCGGACTGGCAACCGCGGCGTGGGCGCGGCGGACGCGGTGCGCCGGGCCGGCCGCGCTTCTATCGTCCGCCCGGCCGGGCGGACGTGATCGCGACGCTGGACTCCGAGGGGCTGCTGCCGGCGATCACGTTCGTGTTCTCCCGCGCCGGCTGCGACGCCGCCGTCCAGCAGTGCCTACGTTCGCCGCTCCGGCTGACCACCGAGGAAGAGCGTGCGCAGATCGCCGAGGTGATCGAGCACCGGTGCGGTGATCTTGCCGACGCCGACCTGGCGGTGCTCGGCTACTACGAGTGGCGCGAAGGGCTGATGCGCGGTCTGGCGGCCCACCACGCCGGGATGTTGCCGGTCTTCCGGCACACGGTCGAGGAGCTGTTCACCGCCGGGCTGGTCAAGGCGGTGTTCGCCACCGAGACCCTGGCGCTCGGCATCAACATGCCCGCCCGCACGGTGGTGCTCGAACGGCTGGTGAAGTTCAACGGCGAGCAGCACATGCCGCTGACGCCGGGGGAGTACACGCAGCTCACCGGGCGCGCCGGGCGGCGCGGCATCGACGTCGAGGGCCACGCGGTGGTGCTCTGGAATCCCACCGAAGAAAACACCGAACCGTCCGCGGTCGCGGGCTTGGCTTCCACCCGCACCTTCCCGCTGCGCAGCTCGTTCGCACCGTCGTACAACATGACGATCAACCTGGTGCAACAGATGGGTCCCGAGCAGGCCCATCGGCTGCTGGAGCAGTCTTTTGCCCAGTATCAGGCCGACCGCTCGGTCGTCGGCCTGGTCCGCGGTATCGAGCGCGGCAACGCGATGCTCGGCGAGATCGCCGCCGAGCTGGGCGGGCCGAAGGCGCCGATCCTCGACTACGCCCGGCTGCGCGCGCGCATCACCGAGATGGAGCGCGCGCAGTCCCGCGCGTCGCGGCTGCAGCGGCGGCAGGCGGCCAGTGACGCGCTGGCCGCGCTGCGGCGCGGGGACATCATCAACATCACCCACGGCCGGCGCGGCGGGCTGGCGGTGGTGTTGGAATCGGCCCGCGACGGCGACGACCCGCGCCCGTTGGTGCTCACCGAAAACCGCTGGGCGGGGCGGATTTCGACGGCCGACTACTCGGGAGCGGCGGCCCCGGTCGGTTCGATGCCGTTGCCGAAGAGGGTCGAGCACCGCCAGCCGCGCGTCCGTCGCGACCTGGCGTCGGCGCTGCGGTCGGCGGCCGCCGGATTGGCCGTTCCGGCGAGGCGGCGCAGTGGCCGCGGCGACCATGACGGCTTCCACGACCCCGAGCTGGCGTCGTTGCGGGAGGACCTTCGGCGGCACCCGTCGCACAACAACGCCGGCCTGGAGGCCCAAGTCCGGCAGGCCGAGCGCTACCTGCGCATCGAGCGGGACAACGCCCAATTGGAGAAAAAGGTTGCCGCGGCGACCAATTCGCTGGCCCGGACGTTCGACCGGATCGTCGGTCTGCTCACCGAGCGCGGCTTCATTCAGGGCCCTGACACCGATCCGCACGTCACCGACGATGGCCGGCTGCTGGCCCGCATCTACAGCGAGAGCGACCTCCTGGTCGCCGAATGCCTGCGCACCGGCGCGTGGGCCGATCTGAAGCCCGCCGAGCTGGCCGCGGTGGTGTCGGCGGTGCTGTACGAGAGCAGGGGTGGTGAGGGCCCGGGGGCGGCGTTCGCCGCCGAGGCGCCCAGCCAGCGAGTGCGGCAGGCGCTGCAGCAAACGTCGCGACTGTCGTATGCGCTGCGCACCGACGAGCAGACGCACCGGCTCGCGCCCAGCCGGGAGCCCGACGACGGCTTCGTCAACGTCATCTACCGCTGGGCCAAGACCGGCGACCTGGCCGCCGCGCTGGCGGCCGTCGACCCGGTCGGCACCGGCTCGCCGCTGTTGGCGGGGGACTTCGTGCGCTGGTGCCGCCAGGTGCTCGATCTGCTGGACCAGGTGCGCAACGCCGCCCCTGACCCGGAGTTACGTGCCGTCGCCAAGCGCGCCATCAATGACGTTCGGCGCGGCGTCGTCGCTGTTGACGCCGGGTAGGCTGAGCCGAAGCTACCGTAGATGCGGAAATCACCACGCCGATGATTCGTGCCGAGACACAAGGGGCTGAGGAGAGACGATGAGCGGACCGCAGGGACCGGAACAGCAGTGGCAACCGCCCGGCCAAGCTGGCGACCAGTCCTCCGAGCCGACCCAGGTCGGCTCGCCCTGGCAGCAGCAGCCGGGCCAGGAGGCGACCTGGCAGGCCCCGGCATACACGCCGCCCGCCGATTACCCCCAGTACCAGCAGCCGGCCGAGCAGGCGTACCCGCAGCAATACCCCCAGCAGCCCGGCTATCAGCAGCCCGGGCAGTACGGGCAGCCCGGGCAATATGCGCAGCCCGGCCAGTACGCGCAGCCGGGGCAGTACGGCCAGCCGGGCCAGTACCAGCAGCCGGGGCAATACGGTCAGCCGGGGCAGTACGGACAGCCCGGGCAATACGGTCAGCCGGGACAGTACCCGCAGCAGTACCCGCCGTACGACCAGCAGCCGGCTAAGAAGCGGTCGGTCGGCGTGATCGCAGGCGTGGGCGGCGTGATCGCCTTCTTGCTCATCGCGGTCGTGCTGATACTCGGCTTCTGGCAGCCCGGGTTCTTCGTCACCACCAAGCTGGACGTCAATAAGGCACAGACCGGTGTGCAGCAGGTCCTGTCGGACGAGACCAACGGCTACGGGGCCAAGAACGTCCAGAACGTCAAGTGCAACCACGGCCAGAATCCCACCGTCAAGAAGGGTGCCACCTTCGACTGCGACGTCAGCATCGACGGCGCCCCCAAGCACGTGACGGTGACGTTCCAGGACAACAAGGGCACCTACGAGGTCGGCCGCCCGCAGTAGCCGGTTACGTCGGCAGCGCGTCGAGCGCTTTCTGCAACCGGGCTATCGAGGACCCGACTCCCAGCTTGGTCGCCAGCTTCGCGGTGCGTTGCGGGTCGTCGGCCACCAGCGGTAGCGCGTCGGTCGGCGTCGACAGGCTGACGGGCGCGTCGGTTGCCACCCGCACCACCTGCCCGGCGGCCTCGATGTAGTCGGCCGCACCCAGCAGTTTCGAGCGCAAACCCTTGGCCATCTTCGATTTCGGATCGTGGGCGGCCGCCAGGATCCGTTCCAGCGACCCGTGCTGAGCCAGCAGGGTTGCCGCCGTCTTCTCACCGACACCCGGGACGCCCGGCAGGCCGTCGGAGGGATCGCCGCGCATCAGCGCGAATTCGGCATAGGCCGGCCCCGCCCGATGCTCCGGCACGCCGTAGTGTTCGGCGACCTCAGGCGGCCCGAACAAAGTGGCCTTGGTCAGCCCACGGCCCAGGTAGAGCACCCGGACCGGGACCGGATCGTCGGAGACCACCTGCAACAGATCGCGGTCGCCGCTGACCACCACCACCGGGTCACGGCGTTCGCGGGCGGCCAGCGTGCCGAGCACATCGTCGGCCTCGAAGCCTTCGGCGCCCGCGGTCGGGATCCCGAAGGCGTCCAACAGCTCCATGATCATGTCGATCTGCGGTGTCAGCTCGTCGGGGACCTCCTCGACGTCCGGCTCGCCCTCGGGCTCCGGCTGCGCAACGCGATGCGCCTTGTAGGAGGGGACGAGGTCCACCCGGAACTGCGGTCGCCAATCCAGGTCCAGGCACACCACCAGCCGGCTGGGGCGTTGCCGGTTGATCACCACGGCCATCGAGTCGATGAAGCCGCGCACGGCGTTGACGGGCCGGCCATCGGGGGCGGTGATCGAGGACGGCACCCCGAAATACGACCGGAACCACATGCTGGCCCCGTCGAGTAGCAATAGCGGCGCGGACATGCTGGCTATCCTGCCAGCGCCGAAGCCAACCGGTTAGCCTGGCTGCCATGGAATCTCATCGGTTCGGCGCCGGGGTGTATGCGAGCCGGCTGGCGGCGGCGGCCGCCGCGACCGCTGACGCGGGCTTGTCCGGGCTGGTGATCACCCCCGGCTACGACCTGCGCTACCTCGTCGGGTCGCGGGCCCAGACGCTCGAGCGGTTCACCGCGCTGGTTGTTCCGGCGTCCGGCGACCCGACGGTGGTCGTCCCGCGGCTCGAGCTGGCATCGCTCAAGGGGTCGGCCATCGCGGAACTGGGTCTCGCGGTGCGGGATTGGGTCGACGGGGACGACCCTTACCAACTGGTCGGCGCGACGTTCGGCGGCGGTCCGGCGGCGACCGCCGTCACCGATTCGATGCCGGCCCTGCATCTGCTGCCGCTGGCCGATGTGCTCGGGGTGCTGCCGGTCCTTGCCACCGACGTGATGCGCACGCTGCGGATGGTCAAGGAGGAGGGCGAAATAGACGCGCTCCGCAAAGCAGGCGCGGCCATCGATCGCGTGCATGCCCGGGTGCCGGAGTTCTTGGTCCCCGGCCGCACCGAGGCCGACGTGGCTGCCGACATCGCGGAAGCGATTGTCGCCGAAGGGCATTCGGAGGTGTCGTTCATCATCGTCGGCTCCGGGCCGCACAGTGCCGACCCGCACCACGGCTACTCGGACCGCGAACTGCAAGTCGGTGACATCGTCGTCGTCGACATCGGCGGGGCCTACGAGCCCGGCTATCACTCGGACTCGACGCGCACCTACAGCATCGGTGAGCCGAATTCCGAAGTGGCACGGCATTATTCGGTGCTGCAGTGTGCCCAACGCGCGGCCGTCGAGGCGGTCCGTCCCGGCGTGACGGCCGAGCAGGTCGACGCGGCCGCCCGGGATGTGCTGGCCGACGCCGGGCTGGCGGAGTATTTCGTGCACCGCACCGGCCACGGTATCGGTCTCTCGGTGCATGAGGAGCCCTACATCGTCGCGGGCAACGACCTGCCGCTGGCCGCGGGCATGGCCTTCTCCATCGAGCCGGGCATCTATTTCCCGGGCCGATGGGGCGCGCGTATCGAAGACATCGTCGTCGTGACCGACGACGGCGGCCTGGCCGTCAACAATCGGCCCCACGAACTGATCGTGGTGCCCGCGGCTTAGCGTCCGGACCTCTCCGGCGCGTACGTTTGGGCTTGATGTCACTTCTGGATTTGACTCTCCTTCCGCTTCGCATCGCACGCCACATCGCCGACACGCTGGTGCATCCCGCGGCGACGGCACCCACGCCACCGGCTGAGCTCGTCGTGGCCGGCGGGATGCCCGAGGGTGTGCCGCCGGCGGCCCTGCGCCCGGAGCCGCGACTTCCGGCGCCGTCGGGATGGCCGTTCGGCGAGGACTTTCCACGGACTTGTGGCACCGGCCGCGTTGCCGGCGGTGCCCTCTTTTGGACGGACTTCCTGTACGACGACCACGGCGCGACCGGCCTGCCGATCGGCGACCTGAAGGTGCAGGCGCCGCCGCGCGGCACCTACGTCTATCCCGGCGGGCCCGCGGCACGCAACGGCGCCGACATCTTCCGTGTGGGAATCGGGCTCACCGCGACCGATACGTGGTGGCGGATCGACTGGAACACGCTGCTGGACGCGTCCGTCCCCATCGCGCTGTTCACCTTCGATACCGGCGCCGCCAGGACCGCGCCCGAGCAGTGGCCCGCCGGGGCGGGTCTGCGCTCGGCCGGGATCGACATGGCCCTGCTCGTTTCGGGCTCTGGCGCCGCGCTGATCGACCTGGCCAACAAGTCCACGACGCCGGTACCGCACAGCGTCGACATGGGATCGCGGACGTTTCTCGCGCAGGTGCCGCGGACCTTGCTGGAGCCGGCCGGCAACTGGACGGTGCGGTTGGCGGCGGGCCTGGCCAACGCCGCCGGTGACGGGTTCGCCGACGTGCCCGCCGAGCATGGCGCGCTGCCCGGGCAACCCAACGTATACAACGTCGCGTTCCGCACCAACGAGCAGGAGCCGCCGCACCTGAACTTCTGGTCGGATTCCGCCCAGGCCGAGGCCTTGACCCACGGCGACGTGTCGAAGTTCGTCGTGACCGTGGCGTGGGATCGGCTGGCGGCGGGCGAGACCGATGCCGAGCCGGTGATCACCGGCCCGTCGACCCGGTGGTACGTGTCCTCGGTTGAGTTGGGCCAGGGTCTTGCCGCCGACGACATCTTGAGCACCAAGCCGCAGTTCCTCGGTCGGGTGCAGCCGTATTCGGTGTGCCTGCCGTCCACTTTCAAGCCGGGCCGCAGGCTGCCGTTGACCCTGCTGCTGCATTCGCTCGCCCTCGGGCAGAGCCAATTCGCCGCCATCGACCCCCGCTTGCTGCACCAAGTATGCGAGGGTCGCGACTCGGTGGTGGTCACACCACTCGCCCGAGGCCCGTCGACGTGGTACTTCGATACCGGAGAACTCGACGTCTGGGAAGTGTGGGCGCGCGTCGCCGAACAACTGGGCACCGATCCCAATCGCACCG
Organism: Mycobacterium sp. E1386; assembly: GCF_001672745.1. Taxonomy (NCBI): domain Bacteria; kingdom Bacillati; phylum Actinomycetota; class Actinomycetes; order Mycobacteriales; family Mycobacteriaceae; genus Mycobacterium; species Mycobacterium sp. E1386. The sequence continues at coordinate 11,661 of NZ_LZKH01000082.1, read as the reverse complement.
TGATATCGGGCTACTCGATGGGTGGCTACGCGGCGTACAAGTTCGGATTGACTTATCCGCAAGTGTTTTCGCAGGCGGTCGTGCTGGCCGGTCCGCCGGCGTGCGGGGTGCGGCTGCTTCCCGACGTCGACATCCCGGCCGACCTCGACCCGGACTCGCCCTGTGCCCGCGAGGGCGATACCTGGAAGCTGCTGGTGAACGCGCGCTGGCTGCCCTATGTCATAGCCCACGGGCTGGTCGACGAGTTGGTGCCGTTCCCGTCGGCCGCCGAGCAGGTGCTCGAACTCGACCGGCTGGGCTATCGGCACCGCTTCACCGTGTATCCGCTCGAGGATCACATCGCCTGGGTGTTGCAGGACAAGTTCGAAGACCCGATCGCCCACATGGAAACCGACTTACGGCAAGCGGATCCGGGACACATCACGTACGCGTGGCATCCGCAATTGGTGCGCGACGACCTGGGTATCGGGCCGCATCGGGTGTGGTGGCTGTCCGACCTGACCGCGGACCCGGGGGTGACGGCGCGGCGCGGGGCCATCGCCGAAGTCGATGCGCGTTCGTACGCGCGCCCGGACCCGACGCACACCGTTCGGCATCATCGCGGGTTCATCCTGAACTTCGACCCGACCCCGGGCGTGTACAGCGAACTGGACTGGCGGGCAGGCCCGTCGGTCGGTCCGCTGCCGTATCTCACGCTGCGGCTCACCGGCGTTGCCAGGATCACGGTGGATGTCCAGCGTGCCGGACTGGCCGCTCTTCAGGCATCGACGATCACGGTGGCCACCGATACCGCCGCGCGGATCACGCTGAGTGGGCTGCCTGACGGGTCCAGCGTCCAAGTCGACGGTCAGCCGGCCGGGCGAACCGTGGCGGTGGCGGTGGGACGGCACCGCATCACGTTGGCCGCACAGGCTGTTGACGAATGAGTTGTGGCTCCGTTGTGAGCGCGGCTAGCTTGGCAAAGCCATCATTGGGTGAATAGCGCCTGCGTGCGGTCTCGACGAGAATTTCGCGCGTGGCTCCGTTGTCCGTCGACCCAGAGGCCTTGTACGCCGCGGGTAGCGCGGTGGCAGCCGCTGGCGACTCTCTGGCGGCCAACCTGTCGATCTTGACGGCCGGCTTTTCGGCCCACACCGGTGTTGACCGAGCCGGCGAGGTGTTCGGCTTGACGTATCAGGAGAAGGCCGAGTCGGTGCTGAAGGCGGCCGCTGCCGCCGTCAACGCCTGCCGGAAAAGCGGGGCTGTCATACAGCAAGGCGCGTCGAACTACTCCCACGTCGATGCGGCGTCGACGCTGGGCGGCGGACGCAGTGCTTTGACGCAACCGTCCCCGCCGGCCGAGCTTGCCGCGCCCGGGCCGCCTGGGACGTGGGGGCCCGGCCAGCCGCCTCCACCGCTGTGGGCGCTCGTGCAATCGTTTGTCCTCGAGGCATGGCCCGACGGCGACGTGGCGGGTCTGCGCGCGGCTGCATCTCGTTGGCGAGCCTTCGGTGCGGCAGCTACCGGTGTGAAGGGGACTCTCAACGCGTCCAAGATGCTGTTCGACGGCCAACACATTCCTGAAGGCGAGAAGATCGACCACGCGTTGACCGAAATCGGCTCGTCGACAGCGACTATCGGCGACCTGTGCGACGCATTGGCCCGCACCATCGGCACGTTCGCGAATAAGGTCGACCACGCCCAAACCGCGATCCGGGATCTGTTGCATCGCATCGAGTCCCTGGGCGACCTCGGTCACGATGTGATGCTCATCATCGACGGCGACGCCTGGGATGAGATCAAACAGATCGTCAAGGACATCAATGCCGTGCTCCAGCATCTTGGCCAGGAAGCCAGGGCCTGCGAGGACGAGATCAAGTTCGTCATGCAAGAGGCCGATCGCGCGGTCACCACGTGCGAGAAGTACGCGCGCCGCGGGCTCGTCCAATTCCTCGGGGACGACGTCGGTAACCCCGTCGCGACCATAGCCGACACCTGGATCAATGCCCAGGAGGGCGTCCTCAAAGGTGTGGTCGGCATGGGGCTGGGCCTCGTCGACCTGAGCCCGCATTGGATCGCCGCAGATCCACAGGGTGCGGCCACCACCTGGACGGGCTTGGTGAAAAACGCCTGGAAAGAAAGCTTGATCAATGCCGCGGTCAATCCCCACGAATTCGCGGAAGCGCGGCTGCAGGAGTTGAAAGGCCTTGTGCATGCGAAGGATTGGAGTAGGGACCGTCCGGGGTTGGGCGCCGGGGAAGTCGCGTTCGACGGCCTCACGCTGATAGCCCCGGGCCTCGGTGAGGCAGGTGCGGCGGCCGACGGCGCGGGCGCCGCTGCACGTGGTGCAGGGGAAGAGGCGGAGGCGGCGGGTGGCGCTGCTGGGCGTGCCGGTGGGGCAGGCGCAGCGGGAGCGCGCGGCGCGCTGACTGACATCACCAAGGCCGGCGGCGACGTGACCAAGAACCTCGAAGGCGTTGCGGGTGATCTGCCGGAAATCAAACCGCCCACTGGCGGTACGCCAGTGGGGCTGCCAGACGGTAAGCCGCTTGGTGCACCCGTGGAGGCGACGCCACGCCCGCCCGACGCTGCACCTGGTGCGCACGAAGGACCAACTGCCGCGCCCGAGCCAACGCACCCGGACGGTCCGGGACCGGGGACTGGTCCGCACGAGCCGGTGTCTGCGCCGGCCGCACCACCAGGCCCGGGTGATGCCCACGAACCGCCCCTCGAGCCGGAGGCCGCTCCGGCGCCAGCGTCAGCGCCTCCGGGCGGCAATTCTCACGATCCGTTCTTCGCGCCGGCGGAGTCTGCGCCGACTCCGGCGGCGGGTGCGGGTGGCCCGCATGATCCGTTACCGGTGCCAGCTGAGGCCCCGTCTCCTGCGTCAGCGCCTGCAGGCGGTGGCCTGCACGAACCGGGCTCGACTCCTCCGGTAAGTCCCCATGACCCGCTGCCTGCGCCGCACAGTCCTCCCCGTGAGCCGCTTTCCGTGCCCGCGGGTGATGGGCGCGAACCCATTCCGGCTACCGCACCTGGGTCTGCTCCGCCGGCCATAGCCACCGAGCGTGTGCCGTCGAGCCTTCAACTCGCGCACGCGGGTGCCCCGGTCGAGCCCGCGCCGGTCGGTGTGAGCCCGCCAAGACCAGCACCGGCGGCTTCTGCTGCGCCTATGACTCCTGCGCCGACGGCTTCTGCGCCGCATTTCACCGCCCCGGCCGGCAGCCCCACCGAGGTGCCCGCGCCGGGTCGCGGATGGCGCGGTCCCGGCGACGGTGGCCCGCCAGACGGACAGCCGCCGCATGACGGAAGATCGAGCGGTCCCGGCGACGGCCATCCGGCCGGCGGTAAGACAGATGGGCAAACACACGACAGCGGCGGTCGGCGAGGGCATGGCGACGGGGATGCATCCGGTGACCGCGGAGATGGCCGGCCGCCCGACGGTGAGGGTCCAGCAGAACCGCACAGTGCAGATTCTCCGGGTGGCGAACGTCAGGACCCCGTGCATTCGCATGAGCCCGCTGGTGATGGATGGCACCGGTTGTCGGATGAGCCACTTGACCCGCATTATGGGGAACCCTTATCCGAACACTGGAATTACCCGTACGATCCATCAGATATGAGCCAGATAGACTCGGCAGTCAGGAAGCTGATAAAGGATCCCGAAGCCCCATTCGGGCGCGATGCACACGGTCATGCCTATTCTCAGAAAGAATACGAGGAGCGCTTCAATAAACTCGGTCCAGAAGGCCAACATTGGTATAATTTCCCCAAGAATGCTGGAGCGGTACCGGGCACGCGAGTCGCTTATTCAAACCTTCGTATATTCGTCCGAGATTATGGGGAACTTCTGGATCGTATCGGCGATGACGAAGGCGCGTATCTGGCGGTTATGGAGGATGGGCGTGCAGCGACGTGGGAGGAGCGCGGTCTTCATGTGAGTTCTCTACGAGACCCGTATAACGCATACACACTTAGTCAACTGCCCGAGAAGTGGACAATCGAAGTATCAGAGGTCGCTCCCGGGCTCGGTCAGCGTGGTGGATCGTTGCAGGTGCGGATCTTCGATGCTCAGGGTGAGTCGCGCACCATCGAGGAATTGCTTGGAAAGGTGTTGACGCGTGGTGGGTGATGTGGACATCTCGTCCGGCGTGCGAGAGTGGATACGGCTCGCCGGGATGGAAGTGATGCAAGGATCAGAAACGGATGATGGCCGGACCCTGATTTGGAACAAAGGTGGCGAACGGCGCTATTTCATCAGCGCTGTCAACGGCTATTTTGTAATCACGTCTTCCGACCGCATGGGCAGAGAAAGTTTTCATCTGGCAGCGCTGACCATCGAGCTTATCGAAAAGTACCTTTACGGCCACTTTGGCAACGCAGTGCGCAAACATCGCGGTTTGCCCCACGTTCAGAAGCCTTTCATGCGGGATGAATTAGTCCAAAAATATACGCTCGGAAAGACTGCTTTCCTGGATCGCGAGCGGGATGCACTCATAGGTCCAGGAGGGGCAACGATAGCAATTTCTGCAGATGATAGGTTAGTTGAGCTATCACATTATGTGGATGTACCAGTAGAAGGCATAGAAAAGTCTTTTCTCAATCCCGATGGTGGTCCGCTGTTCGCCCATCAGACGTGAAACGGGATCTTAAATTAGGAAGACGGCGATGAAATTCGACGACACATATTTCTCACTGGAAGATAAATACTCTATAGGTGTTGAATCGATCTCCGGCGGCTACTACGCGTCAATACCGGTCAGCAACGGCATTGTCGATTATGAAGAGTATTATCGACTTACGTCGGACCAATACTGTCGCTTTCTGGACGACCGGCGGGCCGCAATCGAGTTCATAGAGGGGTGCCGCAAAGGAGAGCACGATGACCTGCTTCTCCAAAGGCCCGGCAGTAACCGGGGAACACCTGTCTAACGGCGTAGGACAAGACTGAACGTGCGCCGAGAGGGCCGTAGAAAGGCGGAATCGGAGTAATGAGCCGGAAAATCGCCGGGAAGATCTTCTCTACTCCACAAGAAGCTGGCGTGACTCCGCCGACAGAAGAGGAGTTGGCGGAGGCGCGCAGGGGTTTCGATGAATTTGAGCAGAAAGTAAACGCTGTTGCTCCTGGCGACAGGGTGACGGACGTCTCGCCAAAGTTCTGGGATGACATTTCAGGGACCGAGTACGACCCTCGGAGAAAAGGTGGCTAAGCGGATTCCGCGTTATGGCCGGGCGAGGTAACCAATCGCAAACCCGTTACGTCTCGCCCCGGTCCAGCAATCCCGAAGACCCCAGCACTCGCTCCACCCGCACCTCGATGACCACCCGCCGCGGGTTGGGGCGCGGGGTGCGATAGCGCTGGGCGTACCGCAGCTCGGCATCGCGGACGGCGTCGCCGTCGCTGTTCACCGTGGACCGGCCCTCCAGCGACAGCCACCGCGCGCCGTCCACCTGACTGAGCACCGCCACCCCGCCGCGGTCGGCGTTCACCGCCTTCTGCGAGCCGCCAGTGGTGATGACCCGCGCGATGTGCGTCTTGGGGTCGAAGGTGAAACCCACCGCCACCACATGGGGCGAATTGTCGGCTCGCAGCGTGGTCAGCATGGCCAGATGCCGTTCGGACAGAAACGCCAGCGCATCGTCGGTGAGCCGGGTAGTGGTATTCGCCATCACCGCCCACGCTAGCGCAGGCAATAATCGCAGCCGTGGACGACACGGGCGCAGGACCAGTACTAATCCTGGGCGGACGCAGCGAGATCGGCATCGAGCTCGCGCGCCTCCTAGCGGCCGGGGCGCCGGTGGTGCTGGCGGCACGCAGGGCCGATCAACTCGACGAGCAGATCACTGCGCTCAAAGCAGCCGGCGCGACGGCGGTGCACACCGTGGAGTTTGACGCCGACGACCTGGCGTCGCACGGTCCGCTGGTCGACGCGCTCGTCGCCGAACACGGCCCCATCGCCACGGCCGTGCTGGCGTTCGGGATCCTCGGCGACCAGGCCCGCGCCGAGACCGACGCCGCGCACGCGGTGGCCATCGTGCACACCGATTACGTCGCCCAGGTCAGCATGCTCACCCACTTGGCCACCGCGATGCGCACGGCCGGGCGGGGCCGACTCGTGGTGTTCTCCTCGATCGCCGGCGCGCGGGTGCGCCGCGCCAACTACGTCTACGGCTCGGCCAAGGCCGGCCTGGACGGCTTCGCCAGCGGCCTGGCCGACGCTCTGCACGGCACGGGCGTTCGGCTGCTGATCGCTCGCCCAGGGTTCGTGATCGGGCGCATGACGGAGGGGATGACGCCCGCCCCGCTGTCCAGTACCCCCGCGCAGGTGGCCAAGGCCACCGCGCGTGCGCTGGCGAAGGGCCGCCGCACCGTGTGGATCCCTTGGGCGCTGGGGCCCGCCGCTGCCGTGATGCGGCTGCTACCGCAGTTCATCTGGCGCAGGATGCCGCGATGATCCGCGCCGGTGACGATGCAGAGCGAAGCGATGCGGAGGAGCGGCGCTCATGATCATCGTGGTCGGCATCGGAGCCGACGGAATTGCGGGCCTCGCGGAAACGTCGCGTCGTGAATTACGAAGGGCGACGGTGATTTACGGGTCGAAACGACAACTCGACCTGCTCGACGACACCATCGCCGCGCCGCGCCGGCAGTGGCCGTCCCCGATGCTGCCCGCCCTGCAGGCCCTGCGAGACCGCCACGCCGAAGACGTCCACGTGGTGGCCAGCGGCGACCCCCTCCTGCACGGCATCGGGGGCACGCTGATGCGGCTCTACGGCACCGAACAAGTCCGGGTGTTGCCGCACGTGTCGTCGGTGACGCTGGCGTGCGCGCGGATGGGCTGGAACCTCCACGACACGGAGGTGGTCAGTCTGGTCACCGCGCCGCCGCACACCGCGGTCCGCCGCGGCGGCCAGGCCATCGTGCTGTCGAAGAGCGCAGCCACGCCGAGCGAACTCGCCGCGCTGCTCGAAGCGCATGGGCGCGGTGACTCCGAGTTCACCGTCCTGGAAAACCTCGGCGGCCCAACCGAACACCGTCGTGACGGCACCGCACGTCATTGGGCAGACAGCGCACCGTCGAACGTCGACGACCTCAACGTCATCGCCATCCGGTACCTGCCCGACGAACGCCTCTCGCCCCTGCCCGACGACGCATTCCTCCACGACGGGCAGATCACCAAGCACGGCATCCGCGCGGTGACGCTCGCGGCGCTGGCCCCACGCCCGGGCGAGCGGCTCTGGGACGTCGGGGCGGGCTCGGGCAGCATCGGCGTCGAGTGGTGTTTGAGCTGGAGCGGTTGCAGCGCCGTCGCATTCGAACGTGACGAACAACGCTGCCGGAACATCGGTTACAACGCAGCGGCTTTCGGCGTCAACATCGATGTCCGTGGCCACGCCCCGGAGGCATTCGACGGGCTCGAGCCGCCGGCGGCCATCTTCATCGGCGGCGGCCTCACCCAACCCGGCCTGCTCGACGCGTGCCTCGACCACTTGCCCACCGGCGGTCGCCTCGTCGTCAATGCGGTTACCGCGGAATCCGAAGCGGCTGTGGTGCAATCATATTCGCGCCTGGGAGGTCACCTGCGACGCTTCCAGCACTATCGGGGCGAACCGCTCGGGGGCTTCACCGGATGGCGCCCGCAGATGCCGGTCACCCAGTGGACGGTGACGACATGACCGTGTATTTCATCGGTGCGGGTCCGGGCGCGGCGGACCTGATCACCGTCCGCGGCCAGCGGCTCCTCGAGCGATGCCCGGTGTGCCTGTATGCGGGTTCGATCATGCCCGACGACCTGTTGGCCCTGTGCCCACCCGGGGCGAAAGTCATTGACACCGGCCCGCTGACGCTGGAGCAGATCATCACCGAACTGCGCGACGCCGACGTCGGCGGCCACGACGTGGCCCGGCTGCATTCCGGTGACCCGTCGCTCTACAGCGCGCTGGCCGAGCAATGCCGCCGGCTCGACGCGCTGGGCATCGACTACGAAATCGTTCCCGGCGTGCCATCTTTCGCCGCGGCGGCGGCCGCGCTCAAACGCGAGCTCACTGTTCCCGGCGTTGCGCAGACCGTAACCTTGAGCCGGGTCGCCACCCTGTCGACGGCCATGCCGCCCGGTGAAGACTTGACCGTGCTCGCCCGATCCGGCGCCACGCTGGTCCTGCACCTGGCCGCAGCCCAGATCGACGCGATCGTCCCGCAGCTCATCGAAGGCGGCTACCGACCCGAAACGCCTGCTGCCGTCGTCGCTTTCGCCAGCTGGCCGCAAGAGGTGGTGCTGCGCGGCACGCTCGCTGACATCGCCGAGCGGATGCACCGGGACAACATCACCAAGACCGCCGTGATCGTCGTCGGCGACGTGCTGGCCGCCGAGGGATTCGCCGACAGCTATCTGTATTCGACCGGGCGATCGCGGGGGAGTAGGCATTGATGCGGGTGCTGCTGCTCGGCGGCACGGCCGAAGGTCGTGCGCTGGCGAAGGCACTGCACCCACGCGTCGACATCGTCAGCTCCCTGGCCGGCCGGGTGCCCGACCCCGCGCTGCCGGTCGGCCCGGTCCGCATCGGCGGATTCGGCGGCGTCGACGGGCTCCGGCGCTGGCTGCTTGACGAACGCATCGACGCCGTCATCGACGCGACCCACCCGTTCGCGGCGACGATCACAGCACACGCCGCCGAAGTCTGCGCTGATTTGCGGATCCCGCATCTGGTCCTGGCCCGCCCGGCGTGGGACCCCGGCGACGCGACGGTTGTCGAGTCGGATATCGAGGCGGCAAAAACCGTTGCGCAGCAAGCATACTCGCGCGTTTTTCTCACTACGGGACGCTCGGGGGCGCGGGCGTTCGCGGGCAGCGACGCATGGTTTCTGATCCGCGCGGTCACCGAGCCCGACCCCGCGTCGCTGCCGCGCCGCCACCGATTGGTGCTGTCCCGTGGCCCGTATCGCTACGACGGCGAGCTCGCGCTGTTGCGGGAACACCGCATCGACGCCGTGGTCACGAAGAACAGCGGCGGGCAGATGACGCGGGCGAAGCTGGATGCCGCTGCGGCAGTGGGCATTCCGGTGGTGATGGTGGCGCGACCGGTGCTGCCGGCCGGGGTGGCGGCGGTCGGCACCGTCGAACAGGCCGCCGACTGGGTAGCGGCTTTGGGCTAACCAGTCAGGTCGTCGCGCTCGGCGTCGGCGGCCAGCAGCGCGTCACGGGCGCGCGCGACGCGGGACCGAATGGTGCCCACCGGGCACCCGCACACCGCGGCGGCGTCGGCGTAGGGCAGCCCGAGCAATTGGGTGAGCAACAAGGCTTCCCGTTGCTCGGGGGTGAGGCTCGCGATCATTGTCGTGACCTCGACCAGGTCTTCGAAACCACGGGCGTGGCGGTCACCGCGCAGAACGTGTTCCGGGTCGGCCCCGAGGGCGGCGCGCGGTCGCGACTGCACGTGACGGATGTGGTCCGCCACGACGCGGCGCGCAATGGAAAGCAGCCAGGTTCGGGCACTTGACCGTCCGGAGAACCGTTCGATGGCGCCGATCGCGCGCAGGAACGTTTCCTGGGTGAGGTCGTCGGCGCTGCCCGCGTCCGACAGGTAGGTGACAAACCGCCATACATCTTGCTGGGTGGCTTTGATGAAACTCTCTAGCGCCCGATCATTCCCACGCGCGGCGGCCAACGCGAGCTCGGTAACGGCCTCGTCATCGCTGGGCGCGATCATGGCGAACCACCTTTGTTTCGCGGGCTGACTGAGTCTACGACGGCCTGTCGTAGGCGCGGCGGCGGGGTCGAGGGCGGCCCGGTTGATCGGCCAGAGGTGACCACGTCGCCGGGCAACCGGGGAGTCGGCGGGCCATCCGGCGTCGTCCGACGTGTCGGAGACGCCGGCTCTGTCCGATCGGACCCGTTCCCGCGCCACCAGCAGCGCGAACGCGAGGCCCAACAGCAAGGGCATGTGGCTGGCGATCCGCGTTGCCGTGACGTCGCCCGCGAAGGCGTCGACGACGACGTATCCCAACAGCGCGACCGAATAGACGCCCGTAATCGCCGCCACCCCAATTGCGGTGACGGGCCAGACGCCCGCGGCGACCATCGCCAGGCCCAGGGCCAGCAACCAGGCGGTGGACTCGTGCATCAGGTGCTCACCGGACATCGCGCCGTGCATGTGGCTCGACACCATCCCGAAATCGATGCCGCTGATCTGGGCGGCGGCGATCGCGACCTGGAATAGACCGACGGCGATCAGGCCCCACCGCCGGTAGTGCGAACGCAGCCAACGCATCCGACGCTGGTGTCCCGACGACTCCTCGCCGATGCTGGCCATGATCTTCGCGACCAGGTCGGGCCCGTCGGCCGGCTCGACCGTGGCCAGCCGGCGAGTCTGAGCCGCGGCGCCGATGAGCCAGGAGCGGCAACGCCGGCACGACTCGAGATGGGCGTCGACCTGCTGCGCGAGCACCTGGGGACGTTCGCCGTCCAGTCGAGCCGAAAGCGCCTCACGCGCCGCGTCACACCGCATCCCTGCATCGTTGCGCATGCCCGGTCCGCGCGCAAAGACCAGGGAAATCAAACGGCGGGAACTAAACCGTCCGGCAAACCGACCACTGAACGTCAACAGCCCCGACATTCACCGAAGAGGTATTCGTGTTCGTGCCCGAAGGCCACCGACGATGACCGCCCCGATCTGGATCGCATTCCCGCCTGAGGTGCACTCGACCTTGCTCAGCAGCGGCCCCGGACCGGGGCCACTGCTCGCCGCGGCCGCGACGTGGTCGGAGATGGGCACTCAATACGCCGAGGCGGCAGACGAACTCACCGGCCTGCTGGGCGCCGTGCAGGGCGGAGCATGGGAGGGCCCCAGCGCCGAACAGTACGTCGCGGCCCACGCTCCGTACCTGGGCTGGCTGCTTGAAAGCTCCGCCAACAGCACCACCGCGGCCGCGCTGCACGAGACGGCGGCCGGCGCTTACACCGCGGCACTGGCCGCTATGCCGACGATGCCCGAGCTCGCCGCCAACCATGCGACCCACGCGGCGCTGGTGGCGACGAATTTCTTCGGCATCAACACCATCCCCATCGCCGTGAACGAAGCCGACTATGCGCGCATGTGGGTGCAAGCGGCCACGACCATGACCACCTACCAAGCGGTCAGTGCATCCGCCCTCGCGGCGGTTCCCGTCACCGCGCCGGCACCGGCGATCGTCACTCCGGGCGCGGAGGCGAGCGTCGCGAGCGTGCAGGCCGCCGACACCCAGGCGACGCAGACCTATCCGTCCTGGCAGGACCAGCTCACGGCGTGGCTGCAGCAGTACACCAAGAATTTCGCGTGGCCGGTTTCCAAAGACCTCAATCCCGGTGGCTGGCCGTTCCCGCCGGTGCCGTTCGTCAACGGCCTGGCGTCCTTCTTCGGCCAACTGGGTTTCTCGCCGGCCCTCTCCAGCGCGCTCGGCTGGGCGATTTTCCACACGCTGATGATCTTCTGGCCCTTCATGCAGGCCGCGATCCAGATGGCCGTGGTGCTGGCGCCGATGGTCGTGTCCGTCCTGGGCGCCGCCGCGGCAGGGGGAGCGGCGGCGGCAATCACCGCGGTCAGCGTCGCGGCCCCGCTCTCGGTCCCCGCGCCGCTGCCTGCGGCCGCGCCGGCACCGGCGCCGATGGCGTCCGCGCCGAGTCCGACCATCAGCACCGCGCCGGC
>NZ_LZKH01000081.1:0-42121 GCF_001672745.1 Mycobacterium sp. E1386 | reverse complement strand
TCCCGAAGCCGCCCACGATGGTTCCGGTGTCGGCGTTGTAGTCGTTGAAGAAGTTGCCGAGCGCGTTCGGCGAGGTGTGCAGGATGTTTTCCAGATCCATGTGGTGATCGACCAGGTTCTGCGTCACGTCGGCCAGCCGGGCGATCTGCTCGCTGGTCTGGTTGCGCGTCCCGGCGATGAAGCGCTGCACCTCGCCGACCGCCGTCGACAGATCGGTCAGCGCCGCGTCCAGGTCGGATCGGCTGTCGTCGACCACGCTGGTGAGGGTGGCCAGGCGGTCGTTGAACTGGACGATCTGCACGTTGCTGTCGCGCAACGCGCCGACGAAGGTCTGCAGGTTCTTGATGATGTCGACGATGTTGCCGCTGCCGTTGGCGAGGATGCGGCCCACGCCGGACAGTTGGCCGAGGGTTTGCCGCAGCTTGTCGCCGTTGCCGTCGAGCGCGTTGGCGGCGCTGTCGATGAACCGGCCCACCGACGTGCCTGATACACCGCTTTTTGGTCCCAAATCCGTTGCCAGACGCATCAATTGGGTTTTGACCTCGTCCCATTCGACCGGCACCGCGGTTCGTTCCACCGGGATGATCGCGCCATCGCGCATCACCGGTCCGCTGTCGCGATACGCCGGCGAGAGCTGAACGTAGCGGGCGGACACCAGGTTCGAGGCGACGATGACCGCCTTCGCATCCGCCGGAATCGGCACATCGCGGTCGACCTCGAGCGTCATCTTGGCCTGTGTGCCCTGCGGCTGAATGGATTTGATGCTGCCGACCTTGACACCTGAGACCCGCACCTCGTCATGAGGGTAGATCGCGGTGGCGGTGGTGAAGTAGGCGGTGATGGTCTTCGGGCCGAACACCGTATTGCGGACGAGCACGGCAGCGCCTGCAGCGATCAGCCCGACCAGGACAACCGCCGCCACGGCCATCAACCTGTTTCGGGGAATCCGCGAGGTCATTGTGATCCTCCGACCCTGCCGCCCAACGTGCAGCCTGGGCACACCGGAATACCGTTGTACGGCCAGGGAGTCAGCGACCGCGGCAACGGTGACGGGTGGCCGGGGCCCTTCGAAGTATCGAAGGTGCGGAATCCCCAGAGGTAGTCGAAGATCGGTTGGAAGAGTTGTGGGACAAGGAAGTTCGGGACGAAAGCCGAGTAGGCGTACATGCTTGAGATGCCCTCACCGACGGTGACCTCGAATTTCTTGAGCCCTTGCAGCGCTTTTCCGATATTGTCGCGGTTCTTCTCCAGCATCGCGGTCACCGAGTTCAGCTTCTCGAGCGTCGGGGCCAATTTGGCTTCGTTGTCGTGCACCAACCCCGTCAGCTGCTTAGACACCGCCGAGGTGTTCGCCAGCAGGTCGACGATCTCCTGCCGGCGTGCCACCAGCACCTGGAGCAGAGTGTCGGAGTTGAGGATGAGCTTGTTGACCTGCTGGCTACGCTCGGAGAGAATCCCGGTGACGTCGCCGGCGCTCTTGAACAGCTCGCCCAGGTTCTTGTTGCGGCTGTTGAGCGTGCGCGATAACCGGGTGAGTGCATCGAAGGCCGGGCCCATTTGGGGGGCGATCTGGTCGAGCGTCGCCGAAAGCGTGTCCAACGACTGGTTCAGCGCCGCGGTATTGGTTCCGGCAGTATCGGTCGTCAGGTCGCTGACCGCTTCCGTGAGCGAGTACGGCGACGACGTGCGCGAGACGGGAATGAGTGCCATCGGGTGCATCGTGCCGCTGCCGGCGGACTCCAACGCCAGCATCCGCTCGCCGAGCAGCGTGCCGGTACGGATGTGCGCGGACGTCTCCGACCCCAACAGGACGTTGCCCTTCATCGCGAATGTGACCAGCGCATCGCCGTGGCGCAGCCTCACATCCGACACCGTGCCGACCTTCACGCCCGAGACGATCACGGGGTTGCCGGTCGCAAGGCCGCCGGCTTCCGTGAACAGCGCCTGGTACCTGACCATCGTCGCCCACGAGATGAACCGGTCGGGCGACAGGCCCACCAGGATCACCATCACCGCCAAAACGACGCCGATAAGGCCGGCCTTGACGAGCCCAGCTCCGCGATACTTGAGCATCAGGGTTCCGTGCACCTTCCCGCTTCTGACCTGAAAATCGGGGCCTTCACCGTCCTGCCCTGAAGATCCGTACCGCGCAGTTCCAACATGCAGAGGTAGTACGGGATGGTGGCGCCGTTCACGCCGAGTCGGACCAGCTTGCGGTAGTTCTTCGGCGCCTTCTCAATCGCCGCGTCGAGGCGGTCCTTGTCGCCATCGAGAATCGGCGCCAGCCGGCTCAGCTGATCAATGGTGCCCGCGAGCGGGGGGCGCGCGCTGGTCAGCAGATCCGCCAGCGAGGCGGTTCCCCGGTCCAGGGCGTCGATCGCCGAGCCGATGGTGTTGCGGTCGTCCGACAACCCGCTGACGAGCCGCTCGAGACGATCGATCGCACCCGAGAACTTGGTGCCGTCCTTGGAGATCGTGCCGATCACGATGTTGAGGTTGTCGATCAGTTGCTGCACGGTTTGGTCGTTGTCGGCCAACGCGTTTGAGAACGACGTCGTCTTGGAGAAGAGTGATTCGAGCGTTCCGCCCTGCCCCTGGAAGACCTGCAGCAAGCCTGCAGTCAAGGCGTTGACGTCTTGCGCATTCAGCCCCTGGGTCACGGGTTTCAGCCCGCCGAGCAGCAGATCGAGGTCGAGTGCCGGTGCTGTGCGGTCAACCGGAATCTGACCGCCGACGGGCAGCCGCTTGGGTGAGCCCGGACCGTCGACGAGTTCGAGGTAGCGATCCCCCACCAGGTTGAGGTAGCGGACCGCCGCCCTGGTGCCCTCGGTGAGGACGACGTTGCGGTCGGCGTCGAAGTGCACCACGACTTTCTTGTCCGGCTGCAGCGAAACACCGTTGACGGTGCCTACCCGGATGCCGGCGACCCGCACCGACTGCCCGGGCTTAAGACGCGACACGTCGGAGAACACGGCCGAATACCCGTTCGTGGCACCGGTGCGGTACTGGCCGAAGATGAAGAACAGGAAGGCGGTCAGCATCGCCATCACGACCGCGAAGATCGTGAACTTGATCAGAGTGGCGCGGGTTCTCATCCGGGCATTCCCACCATGGCGGAGTTGCGTGGCGGGCCTGCGATCGGCCCGTACAACAGCTGTTTGAGCAGATCGGAGTTGATCAGCAGCTGCGGGTTCCCGTACCCCACAGGGTTGGCGCCGATATCGGTGATGAATTGCGGCGGAGCCGAGTTGAACGGAATTGCCGGCAGTCCCAGGCACTGCGGTCCACCCGTCGCGGCAACCTTGGGCAGGTTTGTCGGATACCGGTAACGCTCGCCGCCCCACGTGAGGCTCGCCGAGATGTTGATGCTCGGTTCCGACAACGGGGGACTGTGGGCTATCGTTACCAACCCGCCGAGACTGCAGGTGAGCGCCTCATGATACTCGTTGGTCAGGTCGGTGGTCGGCACCAGCAGGTGCATCACGTTCGTCAGCGGTTGGCGGTTCGTCGACAAGACGTCGTTGCCGATGTCGGCCAAGCCGATCGCGCTGATCAGCAACGCATCCAGGTTGCGCTGCTCCTCGACGAGCGTCTTGCTGATTCGCGTCGCGTTGGCCGCGGTTTTCACCAGATTCGGTGCCGCGTCGGCGTAGGCGTTGGACACCACCGGCAAGACCGAGAGGTCGTGCCGGAATGCCGGAAGGCTCGGCTCCAGCCTGGCCAAGAACGAATCCAGATCGCTCAGCGACTGGCCAAGCTGTGGACCCCGCCCACTGAACGCCTGGGCGAGCGCACCCAGCGACTCGTTGAGCTTTGGTGGGTCGATGTGCTCGAGGACCGAAACCAACTGCTGGAACACCGTATTGACTTCGACCATGACGTGCTGGCCCTGCAGCGTCTGGCCCGCGTGTAGCCGCTGAGCCGACGGTTGCGCCGGTTCCACCAACAGGACCGACTTCGCGCCGAATACCGTCGATGACGCGATGTCGACAAGCACGTTGCCGGGAATGAAGCGCAATTGCGAGGGGTCCATCGCCAAGTGGATGGCCGCCTTGCCGTCGGGCAGCGAGTCGATCGAGGCGACCTTGCCAACCTGCACGCCGCGCAGCTTGACCTTGGCGTCCGGGTTCATGACCAGACCGGCGCGTTGCGAGATCACGGTCACCGGCACGGATTCGGTGAAGGAGCCCTGAAACAGGCCCACTGCCACGGCGAAAATCACGCCAATGATGACGACAGTCGCCAACCCCAGCAGGGGCGCCAGATAGCTGCGCCCGGCGGGCCGGGCATGGCCGGCGCGCGGAGGTCGCCCGGCGGCCGCGCGACCGGCTGGCACACTCTGCGTCACTGCCGTTCCACCTCCTTCGCTAACCGGACAGGTTGAAGTTGCCGTTCGTACCGTAGATAGACAGCGAGACCAACAGCGTTACGGACACCACGACGATGAGCGAGGTGCGCACCGCGTTACCGGTCGCGTTGCCGACACCGGCAGGCCCCCCCGAAGCGAAATAGCCGTAGTAGGTGTGGATCAGCAGGATCGTGAGCGCCATCAGGATGGCCTGCAGGAACGACCACAACAGGTCGATCGGGTTCAGGAAGGTGTTGAAGTAGTGCTGGTACAAGCCCTGCGACTGTCCGAGCAGGAAAGTCGTGGTGAACTGGCTGGCCACGAACGACAGGATGACGGCGATCGCGTACAAGGGTGTGATGGCCATCATTCCGGCCAGGATCCTGGTGCTCACCAAGTAGGCAACCGGCCGAATCGCCATGCTCTCCAACGCATCGACTTCTTCGTTGATCCGCATGGCACCCAGCTGGGCGGTCACCCCGGCGCCGAAGGTGGCCGCCAGACCGATCCCGGCGACCACCGGTGCCGCGATGCGCACGTTGATGAACGCGGACAAGAAGCCCGTCAGCGCCTCGATGCCGATGTTGCCCAGCGAGGTGTAGCCCTGAATGGCCAGGGTGCCGCCCGCCGCAAGCGTCAGGAAGCCGACGATCACAACGGTTCCGCCGATCATCGCCAAAGTGCCTGCGCCCATGCTTATCTCGGCGACCAGCCGAACGACTTCGCGCGTGTAGCGGGTAGCGGCGAAGGGCACTCCGGCGAGCGCCTTGCCGTAGAACAGGGTGTGGTCGCCGATCCGCCCCAACGAGGCGACCGGCCTCTCGAATTGGCGGATTAATCGCGGATATGTGGCCCTCAGCGCCATTGGCAGCCCCTACTTCGCCGTCATCTTGATGCCGATCGCGGTCACGACCACGTTGACGACGAACAGTGACATGAAGGCGTAGACCACGGTCTCGTTCACCGCGTTGCCAACGGCCTTGGCGCCCCCGCCGGTGATCGAGAGGCCCCGATAGCAGGCCACCAAGCCGGCGATGAGGCCGAAAAGGGCTGCCTTGACACACGAAATGATGACCTCTGGTACGCCCGTGAGCAGCGTGATACCTGCGGCGAACGCGCCGGGATTGACGTCTTGCACAAAGACCGAAAAGACGTAGCCGCCAAGGACGCCGATGATCACCACGAGGCTGTTGAGCAAGAAGGCGACCAGTCCGGAAGCCAGCATCCGCGGGGTGACCAAACGTTGCACCGGGTTGATGCCCAGCACCTCCATCGCGTCGATCTCTTCACGAATTGTTCGTGCTCCCAAGTCCGCACACATTGCCGTGGCACCCGCGCCCGCCACGATCAAAACCGTGACCAGCGGTCCGAGCTGGGTGACCGCACCGAACGCGGCGCCCGCACCGGATAGGTCCGCCGCGCCCAGTTCGCGCAAGAGGATGTTGAGCGTGAAGCTGACGAGGACGGTAAACGGGATGGCTACCAGCAGGGTGGGAGCCAGCGATACCCGCGCGACGAACCAGGACTGCTCCAAGAACTCACGCCACTGGAAGGGCCGGCGGAACACGAATTTGACCGCATCGGCCGACATTGCGAACAACGCTCCGACGGCCTGCATGGGCCCCGACATGTCCCATTTCAGTTTCAGCTGGGGCAATCCCGCTGACCAGTGG
The DNA here is from genome assembly GCF_001672745.1 of Mycobacterium sp. E1386. Classification (NCBI taxonomy): domain Bacteria; kingdom Bacillati; phylum Actinomycetota; class Actinomycetes; order Mycobacteriales; family Mycobacteriaceae; genus Mycobacterium; species Mycobacterium sp. E1386. The sequence goes on along the minus strand of NZ_LZKH01000081.1, from coordinate 36,100 downwards.
TCGGCTCCCTTAGTTGCCATCGGCCTCAGACTCTTTCCTGAGTTACGAGACCGACAGTCTTGTTGTCGCGTACTGACTGCTGTAGATTTGGCCGAAGCGAGGGCCACCGGGGCGTGCAGGCGACGGCGAAACGCCCTGTGGGCGGCCGGAATCCGGCAGATGCCTCGGGCATGACAGCGCTGTCCATCCTCACGCCAGGACCTCCGTTCTGTTGCGTGAGTAGACGCTTCAAAACGTGGGGCCCCGTGTCTTGAAGCGTCCGGCGATTATGACTCATGCCGAGTCCAGGCGGAACGGAAAATGCATAACCGTTATCCGACAATCCATCAGCACACCGCTTAGCCAGGGCGACTGACGCACAACGGACGCGACGGTCGGCACAAACATCAAGGGCTCCTCCGGCTCTAGGTGACGGCGCCGGCCGTCTTGAGTTCGATGATGCGGTCCCAGTCGAGCCCGAGTTCCACCAAGATGTCGTCGGTCTGCTCGGCGAAGCCGGGCGCCGGGCCGGTCTGTGGGGCCGCGACGTCGAACTGGACCGGATTCGCGACCAACTCGAGTTCGCCTGCCTGCACGATGTACTCGTTGGACCGGATCTGTGCGTCTTTGGCGGCTTGCAGGGTGTCCTGCACGGGCGCCCAGGGACCGGCCAGCGTGGCGAAGCGTTCGCTCCACTCTTCCAGCGTGCGGGTGGCGACGACCTTGGTCAGGATCTCCACCGCCTCCGCTGTGTTGGCGGCGATCTTCTCCACCGTTTCGAAGCGCGGGTCCTCGGCCAGCTCCGGCAGGTCGACGTGCCGGCAGACGTCGGCCCAAAACTTGGTGGGCTGCATCATCACGAAGGAGATATAGCGACCGTCGGACGTGGTGTAGAGCCCGACCAAAGGATTGTTGGGGGCGCCGTGCACGCCGGGCGGCGGCGCTTCAAGCCGCTGGCCCAGATAATTGGTCAGCGCGACCGTGTGTCCCATCGACCAAAGCCCACTGCCGAGGAGCGACACGTCGACGACGGACGGCTCGCCGGTGCGCTCCCGTTTGAGCAGCGCCGCTGCGATGCCACCGGCGAGGTTGGTGCCGGAGATGGTGTCGCCGTACGCCGGGCCGGGCGGCCCGATCATTCCCGGCATGCCGGCGGGCGTGATGGTCGCTGCGGTTCCGGCCCGGCACCAGAACGCGGTCATGTCATAGCCGCCCTTGACCGACTCTTCGCCCCGCGGGCCGAGCGCGCTTCCCCGCGCGTAGATGATCTTCGGGTTCACCGCCCTGATGTCGTCGATGTCGATCCCGAACTTCTGGCGGGCGCCGGGCAGGAAGCTGGTGAGGAACACATCCGATCGGCGGGCCAGCTCGTAGAGCACCTCCTTGCCCCCGGGCACCGACATGTCCAGCCCGATGCTGCGCTTGCCGCGGTTCGCGTGTTCGATGTTCGGGTTAGGGTCACCCTCGACGCGCAGCATGCCGGTCTGTCGCAGCCCTCGCTGCGGATCGCCGGTGACCGCGTGCTCGACTTTGACCACGTCGGCGCCCCACTCGGCGAGCACCGCGCCCGCCGACGGGACGAACCCGTACATGGCGACTTCCAGGACGCGGATGCCCTCGAGCGGCCTCACGCCGTGGCCCCGTTCGCCGCCGGAACCGCATACGTTTTGCGTTCCAAGAATTCCTCCAGCCCGGCCACACCCATCTCGCGGCCCACCCCCGACTGCTTGAAGCCACCGAACGGGCTGTCCGCGCCGAAGTAGTTGCCGCCGTTGATCGAGAAGGAACCGGTCCGGATCCGGCGCGCCACCGCAAGCGCCCGGTCCTGGTCGCCGCTGAAGACCGCGCCGGCCAGGCCGTAGATCGAGTTGTTGGCGATGCGCACCGCGTCGTCGTCATCGTCGAACGCGATGACGACGAGCACCGGTCCGAAGACCTCCTCCTGAGCGATCTCGCTGCCGGGATCGACGTTGGTCAGCAGCGTCGGCGCATAGAAGTAGCCCGGCTCCAACCGCTGGCCACCGGTGACCAGGGTCGCGCCCGCGGCGACGGCCCGCTGCACCATGCCGTCGACCTTGTCCCGCTGGCGCTCGTTGATCAGTGGGCCCATGTAGGTTTTCGGATCGGCCGGGTCGCCGTGGCGCACCTTGGCGAAGTTCTCTGCGACCAACGCGACGATCTCGTCGTGATGCGACCTGGGTACCAGCAGCCGAGACGTCAGCGCACATCCCTGCCCCGCGTGGGTCACCATGCTGAATGCCGCGAACATGGCCGCGCCGGCGAAGTCGGCATCGTCGAGCACGATGGCGGCCGATTTGCCACCCAGTTCCAGGAAGACGCGCTTGACCGTTTCACTCGCGGCGGCCATGATCTTGCGCCCCACCGCGGTTGATCCGGTGAAGGTGACGACGTCGACGTCGGGGCTGGTGGTCAGCACCTCGCCCGCCTCGGGGCCCGAGGAGCTGAGCACATTGACCACGCCGTCGGGTATGTCGGTGTGGTTGGCGATCAGCTCACCGAGCGCCAGGGTGATCAACGGTGTGTCCGGCGCGCCTTTGAGGACCACGGTGCACCCGGCGGCCAGCGCGGGGGCCAGCTTCGCCAGCGCCAGCTGGTTTGGGTAGTTGTAGGCGATGATCGCGGCGACCACCCCGGCGGCTTCCTTTTCCACCCAGCGGTGGTGGAGCATGCCGCGCGATTCTTTCTCGCCGAGATCTTCGGAGAACTCGTACCTGCGAAGCAGATCCGCGTAGAAGCGCACGATGGCGATCGGCTCGTCGAGCTGGGCGCCCTGGGTCAGCGCCCGGGTGGCGCCCACTTCGGCGATCGTCAGGTCACGCAACTCGTCGGCGTGTTCGATCAGCGCCCGATGCAGTTGGTCGAGGCAGCGGATCCGCAACTCGACGTCGGTGGGCCAACTGGTGGTGTCGAAGGCACGCCGGGCCGCGGCGATCGCCGCTTCGGCCTCCTCGACACCGGCGTCGGGGGCGTGCCCGACGACAGCGCCGGTGGCGGGATTGATCGACGCGAACGATTTGTCGGTGGTGACCAGCCGGCCGCCGATCAACAGTCGGCGGTCGGAGGCTGATCCAGGCGCGGCATCCGCGATGGTGGCTGCAGTCGCAGTGGCGGGCTCTGCCGTGTCCTGGGCAGGCATTCCGTACTCCCTAATGTGGTGACGGTCACGATAATTTGATTCTCTTCCCCGGCGAATCTTACATTCGAGTCTCGATAATTCAAGAAACCCTCAGGAATGAGGGCGGGCCACTGACCAGCAACGCAGAGGCCAACGGATCGCCACGCCGAGTAGTTTGACGCAGGCCGAACAGGGTTTCCGGAGTGTGTTGCGACAGACTCCCGCGTGAGAGTAAGGTTCTCATAATTGTAAGCGAGATTCTTTGTGACTGAGACGGTCACGTTTGGAGCAGAGGCCTGCACGTGAAGACTGCGGTGGTCACCGGTGGCGGATCCGGCATCGGCCTTGCCGTCGCGCACCGGTTGCGCGCCGACGGTCTCGACGTCGCCACGATCGACCTCCGACCGTCGGACGGCGATCAGTGCTTTACCGCGGACGTCACCGACCGATCGCAGGTGGACGCGGCCTTCGCGGCGATCCGCGCGAAGCTCGGGCCGGTCACCGTCCTCGTCAACGCGGCGGGCCTGGACGGATTCAAGCGCTTCAACAACATCACCTTCGAGGACTGGCAGCGGGTGATCGACGTCAACCTCAACGGCGTCTTCCACACCATTCAGGCGGTCTTGCCCGACATGCTCGAGGCGAAGTGGGGACGGATCGTCAATATCTCTTCGTCGAGCACGCATTCCGGCGCGCCCTATATGAGCCATTACGTGGCGGCCAAGTCCGCGGTGAACGGGCTCACCAAATCCCTGGCGCTCGAGTACGGGCCCAGCGGCATCACCGTCAACGCGGTGCCGCCGGGCTTCATCGACACCCCGATGCTGCGCGCCGCGGCGAAGAACGGATTCCTGGGGGACATCGACGAGACCATCGCGCGAACCCCGGTGCGCCGGATGGGGAAGCCGGAAGACATCGCGGCGGCATGCGCTTTCCTGGTGTCCGACGAAGCCGGCTACATCACCGGTCAGCTCTTGGGCGTCAACGGCGGTCGCAACACCTGAGTACCGATTCGTTCAGCGGTGCCCGGCAACCAGATCAGGTGGGAGGAGACAACCCGTGAAGGTTTGGGTGGATTCAGAACGATGCCAGGGTCACACCCTCTGCGCGATGATCGCGCCGGAGTCGTTTCAGCTCAGCGACATCGACGGCAGTTCTTCCGCGATCGACGAAGTGGTCCCCGTAGACCGGCATGACCAGGTGCGTGAAGCCGCCCAGTCCTGCCCGGAGCAGGCGATCATCATCACCGACGACTGAGTCCTCATCCGGACACTGACCGACGAAATACCCAGGGAGACAGAGCTTTGAGTGTCGACGACGTCGTCAGCGACAGCGACCGCAAAAAGAACCGGTACCACTTCGATCGGCATTCCCCGGAGTACCGGTCGAAGTTCAAGTCGATCACCAAGGAGATGCACACCAAGTGCCCGATGGCGTGGAGTGAGACCTACGGCGGGCATTGGGTCGCGGCGGGCAGCCATGAGGTCTTCGAGCTGGCCCGCTGCCCGGCCGTCTCCAACGATCACGACATCAACGGCGAACGCCGTGGCTACAAAGGCATTTCGATCCCCACCGCGAGCCGGGTCAGCGTGGTGCGCGGCGGCATCCTGGAGATGGACGACCCCGAGCACCGCATTTACCGCACCGTGCTCAATCCCTACCTGTCGCCGGCGGCGGTCAAGCGCTGGGAGCCGTTCATCGACGACGTGACGCGCGCCTGCCTCGACGAAAAGATCGAGGGCGGAAGCATCGACTTCGTCGACGATCTGGCCAACATCGTTCCTGCCGTCCTGACTTTGGCGATGATGGGCATCCCGCTGAAGAAATGGAACATGTACAGCGAGCCGGTCCACGCCGCGGTGTACACGCCCGAGCACTCTCCCGACATCGAGCGCGTCACCGAAATGCACAAGCAGATGGGTCTCGACATGGTGAACAACATGCTCGAGATCCGCGAGAATCCGCGGCCGGGAATCGTGAATGCCCTGCTGCAGATGCGCATTGACGGGGAACCGGCGCCCGACCTGGAAATCCTCGGGAACCTCGGCTTGGTCATCGGCGGCGGCTTCGACACCACCACCGCCCTGACCGCCCACTCGTTGGAGTGGCTTTCCGAGCATCCCGAGCAGCGGGAACTGCTCAGCAACGAACGCAAAACGCTGCTCGACCCCGCCACCGAGGAATTCCTGCGCTACTTCACCCCCGCGCCCGGTGACGGCCGGACATTCTCCGACGATGTCGAGCTCGACGGCACGCAGTTCAAGGAGGGCGAGCGGCTGTGGATCTCGTGGGCGATGGCGAACCGCGATCCAGCGGTGTTCCACGACCCGGATGACATCGTGCTCGACCGTAAAGGCAACCGCCACTTCAGCTTCGGCCTGGGCGTCCACCGGTGCGCCGGGTCGAACGTGGCGCGCACGGTGTTCAAATCGATGCTCACCGCCGTGCTCGATCGGATGCCCGATTATCGATGCGACCCGGAAGGCACCGTCCACTACGAGACCATTGGCGTCATCCAGGGCATGCGCAAGTTGCCGGCCACCTTCAGCCCCGGCCGAAGGCTCGGCGCCGGCCTGGACGAGACGCTGGAGAAGCTGCAGCGCATTTGTGACGAGCAAGAACTCGCCAGACCGATCACCGAACGCAAGGAAGCCGCCGTCATCGACTGAGCCGCTCGCGGTCCAGCGTCGCCATGCAGGGGAAAGCCGGCCATTGACCGCTCCAATTTTTCCGAGTACGCCTGTTCAGCGGGGCCGCGCTCTATATTCAGGCCAGGCGCGTGCGCAGAGACGGGAGACGCATCGGTGAAGACTTTGGCAGCGAGCCTCGCGCTCGCGACGGCCGCGCTGACTCTTACGCCCACTGCCCACGCGGACATGCAGATCGGCAACTACCGGCTGGACACCCCGCGGGATCCCGGCCACAGCTGGATTTTTGCGATTCGGCCGTGCAGATACAATCAGGGACCGGAATGCCTGACCGTACAAGCGATTGCGCAACCCAACGGGCAAGCGGCCTTCTGGAAGTCAGATGCTCACCTTTCCAACGGCCGCTACACCATGGCGGTTGATGTGCCCGACGGGGTGCGCTGCGTGGTCCAGTTCTTTCCCTCGCACGACGTTTACTCGTGGGATGCGGTGACGCTGGCGGGTCAGGTCGATTCGACGTACGACACCGGTTGCGGTGGCGGACCGGGGGGCACCAACAGTTGGCCGTTCTCGCTCGTGCGATGGTAGCCGCGTGAGAGTCAGTAAGCACGATGGCTGAGGCGAAGGAACCGCCCCAAGATTCGGCAAAATCGAAGGCCGACGCAATGGCGTTGCTAGAGGAAGCCGAGGCCGAAGCGGCCGAGGCTGAAGCTCTGGCCGCCGCGGCGCGCGCCCGTGCTCGTGCCGCCCGACTCCGCCGCGAAGCGCAGGCCGAAGCTGAGAAAGAGGCCGAGTCAAAGGCCGCCGAGGAAGCCTCGGACGCCCACGAGGACACCACCGACACCGCCGAGGCGGAGACCAAAGACGACACCACCGACACCGTCGCAGCGGAGACCGAGGAGGAAGTCCCCGCCGAGGCCGCCGATACGGCGGAGCCGGAATCCGAGTCGGCCCGCTCCCGGCGTCGCGTGCGACTGCCACCGTGGTCCGTGGCGTGGAAGGCGGCCGTCATCATCCTCATCTGCGCCTTCGTCGCCGCCAGCGGATACATGATGTGGGAACGCCACGAAACCACCGAGCGCAACCAGCGCACCGCCAACTTCATCGCGGGGGCCAGGCAAGGCGTCGTCAACATGTTTTCGATGGACTTCAACAGGGCCAAGGAGGACGTCCAGCGGGTGATCGACAGCTCGACCGGCCAGTTCCGCGACGACTTCCAGCAGCGCGCAAAGGATTTCACGACCGTCGTCGAGCAGTCCAAAGTTGTCACGCAGGGGACCGTGAATGCGGCGGCCGTACAGTCCATCGACGGGAATTCCGCGTTGGTACTCGTAGCGGCGTCATCGCGCATCAGCAATGCCGCGGGCGCCAAAGACGAACCACGAAATTGGCGGCTCAAGGTGACCGTCACCGACGACGGCGGGCAATACAAGATGTCCAAACTGGAGTTCGTCCCGTGAGCGAAGACAACCGCGGCATCGACACCGCCGACGACCGTTCCGAGCGGGCCGAACCCAGTAGACGCGCACCGCGCAAGGTGAAAGTCGTTCCCGCCGTTCTGATTTTGCTCCTGCTGATCTCCGGCGCCACGGCGACGTGGCTGTACTTCAAGGAGTACCGGCCGGACAAGCAGACCGACCCCAGCGTCGCGAGCGCGGTCGTCAGCTCGGCGTCCGACGGAACGGTCGCGTTGCTGTCCTACTCGCCCGACTCGCTCGACAAAGACTTCGCCGCGGCAAAGTCGCACCTGTCCGGGGATTTCCTGTCGTACTACAACCAGTTCACCGAGCAGATCGTCGCTCCGGCGGCCAAACAGAAGTCGCTGAAAACTAACGCTCGGGTAATTGGGGCCGCGGTCTCGGAGTTACATCCGAATTCGGCCGTCGTGCTGGTGTTGGTCGACCAGAGCACCACGAGCAAGGACAATCCCGAACCCGCGATGGCTTCCAGCAGCGTGCTGGTGAGTTTGACCCGCGTCAACGGCAATTGGCTGATCACCAAGTTCGACCCGGTCTAGCCGGGCCGCCTCGCCGAATCCGAAGCTAGCCGCACACTGTGGTTCGAGTGTGAAGACAGCTTCACACTCGTGGAGGCAAGTCATCCCCGCGGCAGGCCGAGCACCCGCTGGGCGATGATGTTGCGCTGGATTTCCGAGGTGCCCCCGGCGATCGTCCCGGAAAAGCTGCGGGCGTAGCGCTCGAACCAGCTCGCGAAATAGTGGTCGAGGTTCATGTGCGCGTACGGCCCGGTCAGGCCCGGGTGAACGAGCCCTTCGGAGCCCGCCGACGTCAGCGCAAGCTCCATGCCACGCAACTCGGCCTCGGACCCGAGCAGCTTGAGCACCGAGATCGCCGCCACGTCGTCTTCGCCGCGCGACGCGCGGGCCAGGGCCACCGAACCCAGCAGGCGCAACGCCTGCTTGTCCATGATCGTGCTGGCGTACTGATCGCGTTCGACCTCGGTGCTGGGATGGAAGTCGTCGATCATGTTGTCGAGTCGATCGGCGAAGCCCAGCCACATCATCGTGCGTTCGTGCCCCAGCGATCCGTTGGCGACCCGCCAGCCCTGGTCGAGCTCACCGACCAAGTTCTCGGCAGGCACGCGGACGTCGGTGAAGAACACCTCGTTGAAATCCAGATCATCGGCACCGCAGATCGACGGGAACGGCCGGCGCACGAGGCCCGGGGTGTCGGTGGGGATGATCAGCGCGCTGATTCCCTTGTGCTTAGGGGCATCTGGATTGGTGCGCACAAATGTCAGCAAGACGTCGGCGTCGTGGGCGCCCGAGGTCCACACCTTCTGGCCGTTGACCACGAAGTGATCGCCGTCCAGCACCGCGCGGGTCCGCAACGACGCCAGGTCGGAACCCGCGCTGGGCTCGCTCATCCCGAGTGACGCGGTGATCTCGGCCCGCAGGATCGGCACCGCCCAGCGCCGCTTCTGTTCGTCGCTGCCGAACGACAACAGCGAAGCGCCAACGATGTTCACGCCCTGCGGGTTGAAGCTGTGGTAGATCCGCCGGCGGCTGAGCTCTTCAAGATAGACGAACTGCTGAATGACCGTCGCGTTGCGGCCACCGAATTCCGGTGGCTGGCTCGGCAGTAGCCAGCCGTTGTCGAACAGCAGCCGCTGCCAGTCGCGTGCCCACTGCGGCATGCGGGAGACCGACCGGGGTCGCTCGAGCGTTTCGCTTGCGGGAGGCAGGTTCTCGTCGAGGAAGGCCGCGAACTCCGCCCGGAACTCCTCGACGTCGGAATCAAAAGTCAGCTGCACGGTATTCCTCCGCGATCCGCGCCCGGTGCTCGGCGGCGCCGCCGAGCATCAGCTCACCGGCTTTGGCTCGCTTCAGCGCGAACTGCAGATCGTTCTCCCACGTGAATCCCATTGCGCCGTGGAGCTGTAACCCGTGCCGGAACACCAGCGACTGGCACTCCCCCGCCGACGCCTTGGCCATCGCCGCCGCGAGCCGGCGGCGGGGATCGTCGGCCGCGATGGTCAGCGCCGCGAAGTACGCGAGGGCGCGCGCGCGTTCCACCGCGACGTGCATGTCCGCGGCCTTGTGCTGGACGGCCTGGAACGAGCCGATCGGCACACCGAATTGCTGACGGCTGCGGACGTGTTCGAGCACCAGGTCGAGAATGCGTTGGCAGGCACCGACCATGGTGATCGCCATGCCGGTCAGCGCCATGTGGTGCGCGCGTTCGGAATCGACCGTGAGCCGGGCGCTGTCGGGCACCCGAACTTCGCAGAACGACAGGTCGGCGACGTGCAAGACGGGGTCGAAGACGGCGGCGCGACGCACCGACACCTGGTTCGCCGCGGTGAGGAATACCCCAGCGTCGGTCACCACCGCCAGGCGGTCGACGCGATCGCCGTCGAGGACATGGCGGGCCGTACCGTCCAGCAGCCAACCCTCGGCGTCCCGATGTGCGGCGACCCCGGTGTATACGGCGGTGCCCGATTCGTGGGGATCGAAGTGCTCGGCCGCCAACGGGGCGAACTGGGTCATTGTCGCCAGGAACGGGGTGGGGTCGGTCGCGCGCCCCAACTCCTCGAGGACGATGGCCAGTTCGACGGCGCTAATCGGATCGTTCAGCTCGGTCCAGCCCTGATCGACGTACGACTTCCACAACGGGCTGGGATCGACGCCGTCCTCGGCCACGCCGCGCACCAGCGAGGGCGGGCACTGCTTGGCCACGGCGTCGCGAACGGTCTTCTGCCACAGCCGCTGATCGGCATCGAACTCCAACAGCATGAAGGCCGCCTCCTGTCATCACCGACGCCGCGAGAATATCATTCTCGCACGCGGAAGTAATAATCTCGGAAACCGGTTACGGGGTCCCGCGGGGAACGAGGGGTTGCCGGGCCAGCTGGTCAGGCACGCGTCCAGGCCCTGGGCCGGCTCGGCCAGCAGAAAGTTCTGCATGGCGGAAAAGATCGATCCGCCGAGCAGAAGTTCGGATGCGGTCGGATAGTGCTGCTGGGCGAACAGGACGGAGGTGAACTCGCGTAGACCGCGCGGCGGAGTCGCGATGCGAGACTGCGCTTAGGGCGATTGCAATCGCCAACGCCGCCACCACCACCAAGGAGAAGACCATTGGATCGCGAGACCTATCAGCGGGGCCTACACATCCGCTCCGACGTTCTCGGCGAGGAGTACGTCAACCGGGCCCTCGCCGACGCGGACGACTTCACCCAGCCCCTGCAGGATCTCGTCACCGAATACTGCTGGGGCGCGATCTGGGGTCGCGACGAGCTGCCCCGGAAGACGCGCAGCATGCTCAACCTAGCGATGATCTCGGTACTGAACCGGCCCAACGAATTACGCACGCACGTCAAGGCGGCGCTGACCAACGGCGTCAGCCGCGAGGAGATCCGCGAGGTCTTTCTGCAGGTGGCCATTTACGCGGGCGTGCCGGCCGCGGTCGACAGCTTCCGCATCGCGCGCGAGGCCTTCGCCGAACTGGATGAGGACTAGGTCGGCCAGGGCCCCGACTCGGACTTCACGACGGTGATCAAACCGCTCGAGACGGCAGCCGGTGTTATTGGGGGCCGTTCGCCGGCCCAGCCAGGCTCCGCTGGATAGAGGCGGATGGCACTGATCCAGGACCGGGAGAATGGTATTATCGCAATTTAAGAACGACACTTGCACCAGGACCGCGAAAGCACTCGCTACCAGGAACGTTGACTAAACGAAACGCTTACCGGAAACCCGTTGATTGGCTCCCGAGAAGAATGTTAGGTTATCTATCATATGACCCGACTGGGTTCGCTTTGAGCGCCCGAGTCGAAGGATGGCTTTCGTGATCGAACACGCTGACGGAACCAGCACCCCGCTCATCGATGCGAGCGTGCACATCTTCTTCCCTTCCAACAAGGCGCTCCGCAAGACCCTGCGTGAGCCGTTCAAGAGCCGGGGCTTCCCTGATTACGAGATGGACTGGTACGGCGCCCCGGGCGGAGAGTACGCGCCCGATACCGAGGGCCCGGACCGTCAGTACCCCGGTTCGGATCCGGATTTCGTTGCCAATGAGCTCTTTTCGAAACGCGGGGTCGATGTCGCGGTCCTGCACCCGATGGCCCGCGGCATCATGCCGGACCGCCACCTGGGCAGCGCGCTGCACGCCGCGCACAACGAAATGATGGTGTCGGACTGGCTGGAGTCCAGCAAGTTCGGCGAGCGGTTCCGCGGCACCATCCGGGTGAACCCCGACGACATCGCAGGCGCACTGCGGGAGATCGAGAGGTGGCGTGGCCACCCGCGGGTGGTCCAGATCGGCGTTCCGCTGCAGTCCCGCGAGCTCTACGGCAAGCCACAGTTCTGGCCGCTGTGGGAAGCCGCGGTCGACGCCGGCCTTCCCGTTGCCGCACACATCGAAGTCGGGTCGGGCATCGCCTTTCCGCCAACGCCCAACGGGAACACCCGCACCTACGAGCAGTACGTCAGCTTCATGGCGCTGAACTACATCTATCACCTGATGAACATGATCGCCGAGGGCGTGTTTGAGCGCTTCGACGGCCTCAAATTCGTCTGGGGCGACGGCGCGGCGGACTTCGTGACGCCGTTCATCTGGCGGATGGACACATTCGGCCGGCCGCACCTCGAGCAGACACCGTGGGCACCGCGGATTCCCAGCGATTACCTGCCCGGTCACGTGTATTTCGTTCAGGGCAGTCTCGACGGTCCCGGTGACACCGAGTTCGCCGGCGAATGGTTCGGCTTCACCGGCAAGGACGACATGGTGATGTTCGGCTCCAGCTACCCGCACTGGCAGTGCGGCGATATCAAAAAGCTTCCCCGCGCCCTCTCCGCCGAACAACGCGAGAAGTTGTGCTGGCGCAACGCGGCGCAGCTCTACAACATAGACATTCCCGCCGGGGTGGGCGCACAGTAGAAGTACGACGTGATACCGAGGAGTTTCAGATGACGTTGACCCATTCGCAGGAGCGGGTTCCCGCTGCCGAGCGCATAGCCGTCCGGTGCGTCGACTCAGATGTCCACCCGGCACCCAAGCGCGGGGAACTCGTGCCGTACATCCCCGAGCCATGGCGCAGCAAATACTTCCTCACTCGCACCGTGGGTGAGCAGATTTACTACGACGCCCCGGACTACGCCCACTCGTACGCGATGCGGGTGGACTCTTTCCCCGCCAACGGCGAATTCCCTTGCAGCGACCCGGATATGGCGTTTCGCCAGCTGATCATGGAGGCCGGCTCCGACATCGCGATTCTCGAACCGGCCGCGTACCCGGCCCGGCTGCCCGAAGCACAGCACGCGATGTCGAGCGCGTTGAACGACTGGCAGGCCAATCACTGGCTGGACAGCCACAACAACTGGCACCAGCGCTGGCGCGGTTCGATTTGTTGTGCCATCGAGGAACCGCAAGAGTCCGTGCGCGAGATCGAGAAGTGGGCCGGGCATCCCTACATGGCCCAGATTCTGATCAAGGCCGAGCCGCGGCCGTCCTGGGGAAACCCGAAATACGACCCGATCTGGGCGGCCGCCACCAAGCACGACATCACCGTGAGCTGTCACCTGTCACGCAGCCAGTTCGACGAGCTACCGATCCCGCCGGTGGGCTTCCCCAGCTACAACCACGACTTCATGGTGACCTACTCGCTGCTGGCCGCCAACCAGGTGATGAGCCTGATCTTCGACGGCGTGTTCGACCGGTTCCCGACGCTGCGGATCGTGTTCGTCGAGCACGCGTTCACTTGGATCCTGCCGCTGATGTGGCGGATGGATGCGATCTACGAAGCACGCAAGTCGTGGGTCGACATCAAACGCAAGCCGTCGGAGTACGTCAAGGACCACATCAAGTTCACCACCCAGCCGCTGGACTATCCCGAGGACAAGACCGAGTTGACCCGCGCGCTGGAATGGATGGAGTGCGAGAAGATCTTGCTCTTCTCCTCGGACTACCCGCACTGGACGTTCGATGACCCGCGCTGGTTGGTGAAGCACCTGCCAAAGCACGCCCGCGACGCGGTGATGTACAAGAACGGCATCGCGACCTACCACCTGCCCGAGACCGTTCCGGTCCTCGAGGGTCAGACCCGGGTGCTCTGAGTTGACCCGCGAAGAACAGGGGGCAGCCAAGCTGCCCGAGCCCCGTCTCGCCCAGGGCCGTGAGCATGTTGTTGCGACCGTGGACGAGATCCCGCCGGGCAAGCACAAGCTGGTGCCCATCGGGCGGCACGGCGTCGGCGTGTACAACGTCAACGGCAGCTTCTACGCGATCGCGAATTACTGCCCGCACCAAGGCGGTCCGCTCTGTTCGGGCCGCGCAAGGGGACGCACGATCGTGGACGAAACCGCGCCGGGCGACTCGGTCATGGTGCGCGACCTGGAGTACATCTATTGCCCTTGGCACCAATGGGGTTTCGAGCTGGCGACCGGCACAACCGCCGTCAAGCCCGAATGGAGTATCCGTACCTATCCGGTGCGTGTCGTCGGTAACGACGTTGTGGTGCAGGCCTAACTACAGGAGAATCGGGTGCCTTCAATCGAGATCAACGGGGGAAATGTCGTCTACGAAATCCTCGGCGAATCGGGCGATCTCATTGCCCTGACGCCAGGCGGCCGATTCAGCAAGGAGATCGAGGGTTTGCGTCCGCTTGCCGACGCGCTCGCCGCCGGCGGCTATCGCGTGCTGCTGTGGGACCGGCCGAACTGCGGTGCTTCCGATGTGCAGTTCTACGGTCAGAGCGAATCGCACATGCGCGCCGAGACGCTGCACAAGCTGGTGACCGGGCTGGGCTTCGAGCGCTGCATTCTGGCCGGCGGCTCCGGTGGCGCAAGGGATTCCATGCTGACCACGATGCTCTACCCCGAGATGGTCACCAAGCTTGTCGTGTGGAACATTGTCGGTGGCATCTACGGCACCTTCGTGCTCGGCTCCTTCTATATCATCCCGAGCATTCTCGCTGTGCGCGGCACCGGAATGGACGGCGTGGTGAAGGTACAGGAGTGGCGCGATCGCATCGAGGAGAACCCGAACAACAAGCAGCGCTTCCTCGACTTCGACAAAGACGAGTTTCTGAAGGTGATGCTGCGCTGGCTCAACGCGTTCGTTTCCAAACCGGGACAGACCATCCCGGGCGTTGAGGACGAAATGTTCGACCGAATCAAGGTGCCCACCTTGATCATTCGCGGCGGCGAGAACGACATGGATCACCCGAAGCGGACGTCGCTGGAGGTCAGCTGCTTGATCAAGGGATCGAAGCTCATCGATCCCCCGTGGCCGGAGGACGCGTGGGAACGGGCCTCCGAGGACCGCGCGGCGGGGCGGGTGCAGCACTTCAACATGTTCGACACCTGGGTGCAGGCGGCGCCCGCGATCCTCGAGTTCCTGGGTTCGTGATGTCCCTACACGGTACGAATGTGGACCTCGCAGTTGAGCGACGCCTCGAGGGCCGTGTGAACCCGGCTCTCCGGTATGCGTTCGAGGTCCCTCTCACGCAGCGTCACGTACACGATGTCGAAACCGTCGTCCCCGGGCGTCCGCTCGATGTCACCGGTGAGCCCGAAGCCGGACAACACACCGTGGGCGTCGTCGTCGGTCCCCCGGCTGATGAAGGTGACGACTCCTGGAGCCGGTTCGGCGGCGAACACGCTGCCGCACAGGCGGATCGCCAAATCCCTGGCCTCGTCTACGTCTTCGGCCGTGATCAGCAATTCGACTTCGCGGCGCGCCGCGGGCATCGCCGCGAGGTCGTTCTCCACGACGTCTGCACCCGCATCACGCGCGAGCCCGAGGAGCGCCGCCATGCCGTCGCGTAGCTGCGAGACGGTGCAAACGCTCTCCGGGTCGACGTTGACGCGCACCACCGCAGTTCGCATGTGCCCAAGCCTAACTAAGACGATGACGGGCCAGCCGTGAACACCGCCCCATCCACCACGATCACCACCGTGACGTTCCCCGGTGTGGAACCCCGGCTGCTCTTCGAACGAGCCGGCCAAACCCGCGAGGACTTCACGGCGTATCGAAGGGTCGGTGGGTATCGTCCCCTTGCCGACGCCGATGCATTGCTGAGCGAGGTCGAGGCCAGCGGGCTGGTCGGCCGCGGTGGTGCGGCCTTCCCGCTCGCGATCAAATTGCGCACGGTGCGCGACAACGGGCGCATTGCCGGCGGCGCCGTCGTCGTCGCCAATGGCGAAGAGGGCGAACCGGCTTCGATCAAGGACCGCTGGCTGCTGCGCAACCGCCCCCACCTCATCCTGGACGGGCTGAGGCTGGGCGCCGCGATCGTGAGCACCGACCGCGCATACGTCTACGTGTCCGACCAGGAATCGGCCCACAGCGTCGAAACCGCGCTCGGCGAACTAGATTCCGACGCACTCGGCGGCATCACGGTCGGCATGCTGACGGTGCGGCCCGGATACGTGGCCGGGGAGGAAACCGCCGCCGTCCGCGCGATCAACGGCGGCCCGGCCAAGCCGACGGACAAGCCGCCACGCCCATTCGAATCCGGCGTCGATGATCGCCCGACACTGGTGAGCAATGTCGAGACCCTGGCCAACCTGCCTTTCCTGCAATGCCACGGCTCGGCGGCGTTCCGCTCGCAGGGCACGTCGCTGTCCCCGGGCACCTTCCTGGCCACCATTACCGGGGCGGACCGTCCGGCCGTGCTCTACGAACTTCCGCAGGGCTTGCCGTTCACCGAAATGCTTGCCCTGCACGGCGTTTCACCTGACCAGGTCCGCGGGGCGTTGATGGGCGGCTATTTCGCCGGCCTGCTCAACCGTGCCGTGCTCGAAACAACTTTGGACCACGAGACGATGCGGCGGCTCGGCAGCGGGTTGGGGGCCGGCGCCATCGCGGTGCTCACCGACGATTGCCCGGTCGCGGTCGCCGCGTCGGTGCTGGCCTACTTCGACCGCGAAAACGCAGGGCAGTGCGGCTCGTGCTTCAACGGGACGGCGGCGATGGCCGCCGCTGCCGGGGCGCTGCGCGATGGAGCGGCGACGACCGAAGACGTCAACCGGTTGCGTCGCTGGTCGGTGCTGCTGCGCGGGCGCGGCGCGTGCGCAATGCTGGACGCCGCCACCAACATGGCCGCCAGCCTGCTCAGTCAGTTCCCGGACGAAGTCAGCGCACATCTCGAGGGCACGTGCCAAGGCTGCGCCCGCGGGCCTTTCCGCGCAGACCGTCCCTACGAGGCGGAAGCTATGAGGCTCGCATGAAAATCCGCTTGGACCGCACCGTCTGCGACGGCTTCGGCATCTGCGCCAAATACGCGCCCGGATACTTCTCGCTCGATGACTGGGGCTACGCGTCCCTGATCGGTGATGGCACCGTGGCGGAGGCGGACCGTGACGCCGTCATGCGCGCCCTGATGGACTGCCCGGTGCACGCCATCGCCGAGATCGGTGAGCGCACCTCGCCTTCCGCACACCCTCCCCTCGCCGATGCGGACGATCCGGCCGAGCGCCTCAAAACCGAAGAGAACGAGGCGGAGTGGGGCTTCACCCGTTGACCCCGTCGCGCTTTTCACAGAGCCGGACGTCACGAGGGTAAATTCGGTATCGCGTTGCTTGCCTGGTCATGGCGGTTTCAAGGGAATAAGCTGAGACCCGCCAAGGTCAGGACGGCCCCACTGGAGGCCCACCATGAGATGGTTTGTCCTTCGTCTGACCGCCGTCGTCGCGGTCGGCTTCATGGCGATGGCGGTCGCGGCGATAGCGACTCCGGGAATCAGCTCGGCGCAGTGCGATCACAACATGTCGTTCAATCCGGCGACCTTCGAGTGCAAACCGCCACCGGCGGCGCCGGCGTGGTACGTGTCCCCGCCGGCATACGCGCCGTCATTCGCCGGGCAGGATGTGCCGCCGCCTCCCCCGCAGCCATGGTGGACGTCGGAGGCCCCGATGTGGAGTGTCGGCTTTCACCAGTGGGGCATTTACGTGGGCGGCGTCTGGGTGCCGCTCTGACGGGTCAGGCAGGCGCGCTCGACGGTCACCATCTCGATCGACCTTGCCCGCGGGTGATAACGTAATTCTCCGATTCGTATAACGGGCCTACCAGACTGCATCCGGGGACCGTTCGACTCGCGGAGGTGACGTGTCTGCACCGGGACGCCCGCTGCCCCTGATCACTCAAGACAACGAGTTCTTCTGGACCTCGGGCGCCGACGGGAACCTGCGCCTGCAGAACTGCAATGGTTGCCAGTCGCTGATCCATCCGCCCGCACCGGTGTGCCGGTATTGCCGATCCCGCGACATGGGCGTGCGGGTGGTCTCCGGCAAGGGGACGCTGGCCGGCTTCACCATCAATGAGAGGTTCAGTCTGCCCGGCCTGCCGGCGCCCTACGTGGTCGCCCAGGTCGCAATTGCCGAGGACCCCCGCGTGCGACTGACCACCAACATCGTGGAGTGCGAACCCGATCAGCTCGAGCTCGGCCAACAGGTGGAGGTCGTCTTCGAGCAGGCCGAGGATGTGTGGTTTCCGCTGTTTCGACCGGCCGCGAACTCTCAACGCGCCTCCTTGCCGGACGACGAAATCGCGCCCGAACGGTTCGGCGAACACGTCCGGCCGATGCTGACCGCCGAGAAGTTCGAAGACAAGGTCGCGCTCACCGGGATCGGCATGTCGCCGATCGGACGCCGATTGATGCAGCTGCCGCTGGCGCTGACGGTGCAAGCCTGCGAAGCGGCGATGGCCGACGCCGGCCTGACGTACGCGGACATCGACGGACTGTCCACCTACCCCGGCGCGATCAATGTCGGCGGATTCGGGGAGGGCGGCGTCACCGCTCTCGAAGCGGCACTCGGCATTCGGCCGACATGGCACAACGGCGCCATGGAGACGTTCGGCCCAGGGGGATCGTTGATCGCGGCGATGCTTGCGGTCGCCGGCGGTCTGGCGCGTCACGTGCTGTGCTTCCGCACACTTTGGGAGGCCACCAACGGCGAACTGATGAAGCAGGGCAAGATCCGCCCGTCGGGTGGCCGGATGTCGGGCTGGCAGATGCCGTTCGGCGCCATGTCGGCGGCCCACACGCTGGCCATGAACGCGCAGCGGCACTTTCACCGTTACGGCACCACCAAGGAGACCCTTGGCTGGATCGCGTTGAACCAGCGGGCCAACGCCGAGCTGAACCCGACCGCCATCTACCGGTCGCCGATGACGATGGACGACTATCTGAACGCCCGACCGATCACCACGCCCTTCGGTCTCTACGACTGCGACGTACCGTGTGACGGCGCGATAGCGGTGATCGTCTCCGCCATCGACGCCGCCCGCGACCTCGCCAAGCGACCGGTGCTGGTGGAGGCGGTGGGTACGCAGATCGTCGAGCGAATCGACTGGGACCAAAGCACTTTGACCCATGAGCCGCAGGTGCTGGGACAGGCCGCGCACGTATGGACCCGCACCGCACTGCGGCCGGCCGACGTCGACGTCGCCGAGCTCTACGACGGCTTCACCATGAACTGCCTGTCTTGGATCGAGGCGTTGGGGTTCTGCGGGATCGGCGAGGCCAAAGACTTCCTCGACGGCGGCAAGAACATCGCCCGCGACGGCCAGCTGCCGCTCAACACGCACGGCGGCCAGCTTTCTCACGGCCGCACCCATGGCATGGGCCTGGTCCACGAGGCCGTCAGCCAACTGCGAGGGGAGGCCGGCGACCGCCAGGTCGCCGGCGCCCGGGTTGGCGTGGTCAGCAGCGGTGGCCTCACACCCAGCGGCGTGCTGCTGTTGCGGGCGGACTCATGAACCTGCCCGCGCCCAAGCCGAGGCTGGTGATCGTCGACGGGGTGCCGATGTCGGCGCTGACCGCCGAATCCCCCGATCCCAAGGCCGTCATCGTGGCCATCCACGGCGGGGGCACCACCGCGATCTATTTCGATTGCCCGGGCCATCCGTCGTACTCGCTGTTACGGACCGGTGCGGCAGCGGGATTCACCGTGGTGGCCCTGGACCGGCCGGGCTACGGTAGCTCGGCACCGTATCCCGAGGCGATGGAACAGGGAGAGCAGCGCGTCAACCTCGCTTACGGTGCGGTCGATCGGATTCTCGGCGAACGACCCCGTGGCGCAGGCTTGTTCGTGCTGGGGCATTCGGGCGGGTGTGAGTTGACGATGCGGATGGCGGCCGACGAGCGCGGCGCCGATCTGCTCGGCATCGAATTGGCGGGCACGGGCCGGCGCTATCACCCGGCGGCCCGGGAAATACTCAAAACGGCGACCCGCGAACGCCGTCCCGCGGGCATGCGCGACCTGCTGTGGAGCCCCGAAGAGCTGTACCCGCCCGAGGTCCTCGGCGGCGCGACGGTTTCCCCGTCGGCGCCCGCCTATGAGGATCAAATGGTGTCGGACTGGGCGCGACAAACCTTCCCCGCCCTCGCGCCGGCCGTGCGCGTCCCGGTGCATTTCAGCATCGCCGAACACGAAAAGGTTTGGCAGGCTGATGATTCAGCGGTCACGGAGATTACCGGCCTGTTTTCCGCCGCGCCGCGATTCGCCGTGCATCGACAATCCGGCGCCGGGCACAACATCAGTCTCGGCCACACTGCGCCCGACTACCACGCGACGGTCGTGGAGTTCGTCCATGAGTGCGTGGCCGGGCGTTCAACGGAGACGGAATCCGATTTGGAGGCCGGTTGATGAGAGTCGGATTCATCGGGCTGGGCAGTCAGGGCGGCCCCATGGCGCGACGGATCGTCGAGGGCGGCTACGACACCACGCTGTGGGCGCGCCGACCCGCAACCCTCGAGCCGTTCGCCGACACCCCGGCCAAGGTCGCCGGGTCACCGGTCGAGCTCGCCGCGGCCAGTGACCTGGTCTGCCTTTGCGTCGTGGGCGACGCCGACATCGACGAGATCACCCGCGGCGAGGGCGGGCTGTTGGCGGCGATGGAGCCGGGTGGCGTGATCGCCGTGCACAGTACCGTGCATCCCAACACTTGCCGCGAGCTCGCGAATGCCGCTGCTGCCAAGGGTATTTCGGTGATCGATGCGCCGGTGAGCGGTGGCGGCCCGGCGGCCGCCGAAGGACGGCTGCTGGTGATGGCCGGCGGTGACGCCGACGTGGTCGAGCGTTGCCGTCCCGTCTTCGCGACGTACGCCGACCCCATCGTCCACCTCGGTGAGCTGGGTTCGGGTCAGACCACCAAGCTGCTCAACAATCTGCTTTTCACCGCCCACCTGGCCACCGCGGCCACCGCGCTGTCACTGGCCCGTGCCCTCGGGGTCGACCCGGACCGCCTCACCGAGGTCGTGTCCCGCAGCAGCGGAAACAGCTTTGCGCTCAACGCCCTTGGCGGCATCGGCGGCCTGGACCGGCTCGCCGGCGTCGCGGGCACGCTGCTGCAAAAGGATGTCCGCCTGGTGGTCGACTTGGCCGGCCGGGCCGGGGCAGACGGCGGTGCCGTGCTCGATGCGGCCGACGCCGCCTTGATCCTCATGGGCCATCCGCGGTGAGAGTCGGTTTCATCGGCGCGGGGCGGATGGGCCGCCCTATGGTGACCCGCCTGATAGCCGCGGGGCACGACGTCTGGGCCGTGGGCCGGACCGCGGACAAGCGGAGCGATCTCGAGCAGCTCGGCGCCCGCGCGGTCCACGACGCGGCCGGGGCAGGGGCGCGCGCCGATGTCGTGGTGCTCAGCGTGTTCAGTGACGAACAGGTGCGGGAGGTATGCCTGGACGGCGGGTTGCTCTCCGCCATGCAGCCGGGTGCGGCGCTGGTGGTGCACACCACCGCCAGTCCGAAGACAATCGACGCCGTGGCCGCTCGCGCCGACGGCGTCGATGTCATCGATGCAGCGGTCAGCGGGGGTCCGCACGACATCGCCGCCGGCCGGCTCACCCTCTTCGTCGGTGGCACCGACGAAGCGGTGAGGCGGGTACGGCCACTGCTGAGCTGCTACGGCGACCCCGTCTTGCACGTCGGGCCCACCGGAACCGGGCAAAAGGTGAAGCTGGTCAACAACGCCTTGTTCGCGGGGCATATCGGGCTGCTCGCGGAATCGATCGGGCTGGGCGAGCGGCTTGGCGTGCCGGAGTCGACGCTGCTGGCCGCGCTCGCGCACGGCAGCGCGGGCAGCCGCGTCCTGAGCCTGGTGGCGGCGAGCGGTTCCGTCGCGTCGTTCATGGAGATTGCCGGCGAATTCGTCGACAAAGACGTTTCCCTGGTCCGTGGCATCAGCGAAGAGCTCGGCGCCGATCTGGGTGCCCTGGACGGCGTCATCAAAGCCCCCGAATCTGAGACTGCACCCGCCAGGAGGGTTTGAGATGCCCGCGTTTCGGTCTTCCCGGTTCGTCACGAAGGTATTACCGTTACCGTTACAGTGAACGACTCCGCTGTAACGGGTTCAGCCCGCCCTCGCCGCTGAGGAGGATTCAGTGACAAAACCGAAGGTCGTCTTCGATCCGTACTCCGAGGACTACTTCAAAAACCCGTTCGACACTTATCGACGGATGCGCGAGGAAGCGCCGCTGTACTACGACGAAAAAGAGGACTTCTACGCGCTGACCCGGCACGAGGACGTCGCGGCCGCGTTCAAGGACTTCGAGACCTATTCCTCGGCGCGCGGTTGCGACCTGGCGATGGTGCGCAAGGGCGTACCCGCCGAGAACAAATCGATCATCTTCATGGACCCGCCCGAGCACCGGCACATGCGCAGCCTGCTCAACAAGGCGTTCACCCCGCGGGCGATCCAGTCGCAGCGCGAGACGATCATCGAAGTGATCGACAAGTATCTGGGCACCGCCGACCCCGACAACTTCGACGTCGTGCAGGACTTCTCCGGGCCGTTCCCGGTGGAAGTCATCACCCGAATGGCCGGAGTGCCGGAGGAATACCGCCAGCAGGTGCGCCACTGGATCGACACCAGCCTGTCCCACGAACCGGGCCAGATCGAGGTCAGCGAAGCGGGCATGCAGGCCAACATCGATGCGGCGATGTACTACTTCAGCCTGGTTCAGGAGCGGCGCCAGGAACCACAGGACGACATGATCAGCCGGCTGATCGCGGCCGAGATCCCGGGCCCCGACGGCCAGCTGCGCAAGCTCGACGACATCGAGATCTGCGGGTTCGCAACCCTTCTGGGCGGCGCGGGCGCCGAGACCGTCACCAAACTGATGGGCAACGCGGCGGTGATCTTCGCCCGTCATCCCGACCAATGGCAAAAGCTGCAGGATGACCGCGACAAGATCCCGGGGGCGGTGGAAGAACTACTGCGCTACGAGGGTCCGGTGCAATACAACGTCCGCTACACCCTTAAAGAGGCGCACGTCAGCGGTGGCGTGATTCCCGCGGGCAAGCCGGTGTTCCTCTGCGGCGCAGCGGCGAACCGCGATCCGGAGGCCTTCACCGACGCCGACACGTTCGACATCGAGCGTGACCAGACCGAGGCGCAGCATCTCGGTCTCGGGTACGGAATCCACAGCTGCCTCGGCGCCGCGCTGGCCCGCCTGGAAAGCAGGATCGCGCTGGAGCGGCTCCTCGACTTCATGCCCCGCTATGAGGTGGACTGGGCGGGGTGCAAACGGGTGAACATGCAAAACGTCGCGGGCTGGAAGAACGTGCCCGTCAAGGTGCTTCGGTAAGGGGGTTGTTGCCGTGACGAAGAAGATCGAAGTCGATTGGGGGCTCTGCGAGAGCAACGGTGTCTGCATGGGCATCAATCCGGAGATCTTTCTCCTCGGCGACGACGACATGTTGACCGTCTTACAGGAGGAGGTCACCCCGGAGAACGAGGCGGATGTGCGCGAGGCCGTGCGTCAGTGCCCCCGCCAGGCCATCTCGATCGTGGGCGAGTAGCGATCAGAAACCGGCGATGATGACGGCGTTGCAGTCGGCCGCGGCCTGCCGCAGTTTCGCCGCCTTCTGATAAGCCTCGGACTCGTACCACGCGCGGGCCGCATCGACCGATTCGAATTCCAGCACGACGGTCTGGTCGCCGTGCCAGTCGCCTTCGACCACTTTGGGGGCGGTGTCCACCGCGAGAATGGTGGCACCCGCCATCGCCGAACCTGCCGCCTGGGCATAGGCCTTCATGCCCTCGGGATCCTTGATGGCCTCCGTGAGGATGACGTACCCTTTCGCCACTGAATCTCCTTAGATTGTGCTGATGGCCTGTTCGGGACAGCACTCGATGGCCTCTTGCGTTGCGGCCTCGAATTCCGTTGGGACGTCGGACGGTATCGCCTCCGCGTATCCGTCGTCAGTGAGGCTGAATACCTGCGGGCACAGCGTCGTGCAGACGCCGTGGCCGCGACAGCGCTGGTCGTCGACTGTGACTTTCATGCCGGTGTGAACTCCAGGTGCAGCTCTGTCAGGCCGCGCAGGATGTACGTCGGAACGTATTGGTAGCGGCGGGCGTTCGCCGGGCCGTGCACGTCCTCGTTGATTCTGATGTCCGACGTCCGGTCGAGCAGGCGCTCGATCGCCACCCGGGTCTCGGCGCGCGCCAGCGGCGCGCCGGGGCAGCTGTGGATACCGCGCCCGAACGAGATGTGCTGGCGGGCGTTCTTGCGGGCCGGGTCGAAAGTGGCGGGGTCGTCGAACCGGCGGGGGTCACGGTTGGCGGCCGCTTGGACAACCATGACGGTGGTTCCCGCGGGCAGGTCGACGCCACCGACGTTGGCGGGCACCCGATTCAATCGGAAGTCGCCCTTGACCGGGCTCTCGTGGCGCAACGACTCTTCGATGAAGTTGGGGATCAGGCTGCGGTCCTTGCGCAACTGCGCCTGGATGTCGGGCCGCTCCCCCAGCGTCTGCAACGCCGCACCCAGCAGCCGCACGGTGGTCTCCTGGCCCGCCGAAAAGACATTGCTGGCCACCCGCGCCACGTCTTCCACGTCAGGGGTCGAGCCGTCCGGGTAGGTGGCAGTGGCCAGGCCGGTCAGCACATCGTCGCGGGGCTCGCGCCGGCGGTCGATGACGTAATCGGAGAAAAGACCGTAGAGGAATTCCAGCGGGCTGTGCGCCAGCGAGCCCTTGGTGCCCCCGACGCCGCCACCCGAGTGGTCGCGGATGCCCTTGACGAACTTGTCGCGATCCTCCTCGGGCACGCCGAGCAGATCGGCGATGACCAGCAAGGTGAACGGGCCGGCGAAGCCCTTGATCCAGTCGCCTCGGCCGGGCGCCAGGAACGTGTCGAGTACCTGGTCGGCGAGCACCCACATGGCGTCCTCGTTCTCCTTGAGGCGCTTCGGGGTGATCAACCGCATGAGCAGCGAGCGGTGGTTGGTGTGGGTCGGAGGGTCGAGGGTCGGCAGCTGATCGCTGAACGGCAATTCGTCGCGGTGTTTGTCGATCAGGTCGGTGATGTCGTCGCCTTCCAGCGGTACCGGAAAACCAGGAAACGGACCGGTGACGGAGATGCATGAGGACCACGTCTCGGCGTCGTTGAGGACCGAGCACGCCTCGTCCCAACCGGTGATCATGGTGACGTTGTGATGGGTCTCCCGCGTGACGGGGCACTGCCGGCGCAGCGCCTCGTAATAGGGGTACGGGTCTTCGATGAGCTCGCTGCCGCGAAAGAAGTCCAACTCGGAGAATTCGTTCGCCATCTCCCGCTCCTTGAATCTCGGCTAGTGAGAATATGCCTCTCGCAGATGAGTATTACATTTCCACACGGCGTGGTTGGCCGTCAACGAGGGGTCGGCCGTCGCCGACGGTGTGAGGGCGCGGCGTTAGCTGGCGGGGACCAGATCGGCGGCGACGGATGGCCAGGCCAGCAGCCCGCTGCGGAAGGTCTCCACCCGGCCGATCGAGCCGTGCGGCACCGCGGCCGCGGCCAGGGCCTGGGCTTTGAAGGTGTGGGCGGCCATGCTCAGGCGGTGCTGCACCAGGCCGACGCTGTCGTCGAGCTCCGCGGGCCAGCTCTCGCCCCACAGGGTGACCTCGGTGACGCCGTGATCAAGGGCCTGCAACACCCCTTGCCGCACCCGAGGGTCGCAGCCGAACAAGTCCGCCGCCGCCGCCAGGGCCTGCGGACGAGGACGAGATTGCACCGACGCCAACGCGCCTTCGAGGTCGACCACCCGGGCGCCAAGGATCTGCAGCGGCCGGTCGTCGGCGTTATCGGCCAAGTCCGCCAGGAGCACGGTGACGTCCCACCCGGCCATCGCCCGATCGAAAAGCCAGCCGCCGGCGAACCGCACCACGTCGACGACGGTGGCGGCGACCACGTCGAGCCGGTATCTCATGTCTTCGCGCCGCTCTTCTAAGGAGCGAAGTCCCGCGCCAGAGTCTCGGCGTACTGCTTGAACACCTCGGTTAGCGGTATCGATGGATCGAGCAACCATGTGGTTTCCATTCCGTGGACGAAGGCGAGTATTTCCACTGCCTTGACGGCGGGGTCTATGTCCGTGCGGTACCGGCCATCCGCCTGCCCGCGGCGGATCAGGTCGGCGACGATGTCGGTCGCGGCGCGATGCCTGGCCAGCATCCGGTCGTGCAGCGGAGCGTCGGGAAGGATGTTTTCGACCAGCAGCACGGTGAACGTTCCGACGAGTTCCGGGGCCCGATTGAACCGGTCGGCGACCTGGGCGATCTGGGCGAAGAGGTCCCCGGTCCGGTCGGCATGGAGGTCGTCGTCGAGATCACGCGCGTCGAGGACGGCGTGCAGCAGTTGCTCTTTGGACTCGAAGTGATGCAGCAACCCTGCGGGGGTGACCCCGGCCTCGCCGGCGATCTGGGCGAGGGTGGTGCTGCGCCAGCCATTGTGGGTGAGCAGCCGTTGCGCGACGTCGAGTATCCGCTGCTTGCGGTCCTCGCCTTTGGCGAGCAACGTGTCGTATCGCCGTGCGTCGGGCACCGGACTCCTTTGGCCGATCGGCGGGCATGAACCAACCTAGTGAACACACAGTAGGTTAGTTTGGCCGCTGTGACAAGCGTCACGCGGGGGTGCCTGTTTCGCCCGCGGCCGTGCCGCGGACTACCGCACGAGCTCGACCAGGGTGGCGTTGGCGGTGCCGCCGCCCTCGCACATGGTCTGCAGCCCGTACCGAATCCCGTTGTCGCGCATGTGGTGGGCCATTCGCGTCATCAACACCGCACCGGAAGCGCCCAGCGGGTGGCCCAGGGCGATGGCACCGCCGAGCGGGTTGACCCGCCCGGGGTCCGCCCCCGTTTCGGTGAGCCATGCCAGCGGCACCGGCGCGAAGGCCTCGTTCACCTCGAACGCGCCCACCTCCGGGAGGGGTATGCCGGCCTTCTTCAGCACCTTCTCGGTCGCCGGGATGGGCCCGGTGAGCATCAGGACAGGGTCCGCCCCGGTCACCGCCCCGGCCAGGTAGCGAACCAGCGGGGTCAGCCCCAACTCGACCGCCATCTCCGCCGTCGTCACCAGCAGCGCGGCCGCGCCGTCGGAAATCTGCGAGGAATTGCCGGCGTGGATCACCCCGTCTTCGGTGAAGGCCGGTTTGAGTCCGCCGAGTTTCTCGACCGTGGTCCCCCGCCGGATCCCTTCATCGGCGGCGACGACCGTTTCGTCCTCGGTGAACACCGGCACGATCTGGTCGGTGAACGCGCCGGCGTCCTGGGCCGCGGCGGCCCGTTCGTGGGACTGGGCGGAGTATTCGTCGAGCCGGGTGCGGGAGAATCCCCACTTCTTGGCGATCATCTCCGCCGACAGGCCCTGGTTGAAGGAAAAGCCGTCGTAGCGGGCGAGGACCTTTGGGCCGTACGGCATGCCGGTCGCCCTGGCCGAACCGAGCGGAACGCGGCTCATGACCTCGACACCGCCGGCTACGACGACATCCTGCTGGCCGGACATCACGGCCTGCACGGCGAAATCGAGCGCCTGCTGACTGGAACCGCACGCCCGGTTGACGGTCGTCCCGGGGATGGTCTCGGGCCATCCGGCGGCCAGCACGGCGTAGCGGCCGATGTTGCTGGACTGATCCCCCACCTGGGACACACATCCCCAGACCACGTCATCGACGATCTCCGGGTCGACACCCGTGCGTTCCAGCAGCTCGTTGAGGACGACGGC
Source organism: Mycobacterium sp. E1386 (assembly GCF_001672745.1). NCBI lineage: Bacteria > Bacillati > Actinomycetota > Actinomycetes > Mycobacteriales > Mycobacteriaceae > Mycobacterium > Mycobacterium sp. E1386. The sequence continues at coordinate 8,891 of NZ_LZKH01000081.1, read as the reverse complement.
GGACAGGTCGGCGGCGTGCATCCCGGACAGGCCGCCGTTGCGCTTTCCCACCGCTGTACGCACGGCTTCGACGATGACTGTTTCCCGCATATCCCTACTCCGCTTCCTTCTCCGATTTCGACAGCGCCCACCGGCCAGTAAACGACGGCTCCCGCCGCTCCGCGAAAGCGGCATACGCGGCGGCCGCGTCCGCCGTCGCGAAATTGCCCACCTGGGCGCGGGCGTCGTTGGCCAGCGCATCGCGCAAGGTGCTGTCGGCGAGCACGGGTTCGCCGGGCGCGGTCAATAGCTCCTCGGCAACTTCAGGACGTTGGCTCCCAGGAAGTTGAGAATCATCTCCTGGCTCACGGGCGCGATCTTCATCAGCCGGGCCTCCCGGAAGTAGCGCGTGATGTGGTACTCCTCGGCGTATCCCATGCCGCCGTGCGTTTGCAACGCCCGGTCCGCGGCGGTGAAGCCGGCATCGGCACACAGATATTTTGCCGTATTCGCCTCGCGCCCACAGGGTTTGCCGTTGTCGTATAACCAGGTTGCCTTGCGCAACATCAGCTCGGCGGCGTCAAGGCGTGCCAGCGAGTCGGCAAGCGGGAACTGCAGTCCCTGGTTCATGCCGATGGGCCGGCCGAACACCTCACGTTCGTTGCCGTATTTCACCGCCTTTTCCAGCGCCACCCGGCCGATGCCGAGCGCCTCGGCGGCGATCAGCATCCGCTCCGGATTCAGACCGTCCAGGATGTACTGAAAACCCTTGCCTTCATCGCCGATTCGGTCCTCGACCGGTACCTCGAGATTGTCGATGAACAACTCGTTGGAGCTGACGGCGTTGCGGCCCATCTTGCGGATGGGGCGGACGTCGACGCGGCTGCGGTCGAGATCGGTGATGAACAACGTCATCCCGTCGGTCTTCTTAGTCACTTCCTCATATGACTGGGTACGCGTCAGCAGCAGGATCTTGTCGGACTCCATGGCTTTGGAGATCCACACCTTCCGACCGTTGACGATGTAGCGATCACCGTCGCGCTTGGCGAAGGTGGTGATGCGCGAGGTGTCCAGTCCGGCACCGGGTTCGGTCACGCCGAAGCAGACGTGCACTTCGCCGGTCGCGACCTTGGGCAGTGTGCGCGCCTTGAGTTCGTCGGAGCCGTGCACCACCACCGGTTGCATGCCGAAGATGGACAAGTGGATCGAACTGGCGGCGTTCATGGCGCCGCCGGATTTGGCGACCTCCTCGAGCAGGATGGTGGCTTCGGTGATTCCGAGGCCATGGCCGCCGTACTCCGGGGGAATCGTCATACCCAGCCAGCCACCCTGTGCGATGGCGTCGTAGAACTCGGTCGGAAATTCGTGCGCCTGGTCCTTCTCCATCCAGTACTGGTCGTCGAACTTGCGCGCCAACTCGGCGACCGACCGGCGGATCAGCTCCTGGTCGTCGGTCAGCTCAAAGTTCATTCCGGCGCCGGGCACTGCTGGGTCTCCTCATTCGTTGCGGACGGCGAGATTGCCGTAGTGGTCGTGGGTTGTCGAAAATCGCGACCCCCACCGCAATCTCGACGCAGCGCACCCAGCCCGAGCCGGTGGCCTCAGTCCGTGTTGCCGGTGAGAGCCTTCGCGTTGGCCGCGAAGTCCGCGAAGGACGAGCCGCCCCGGCTGTCCTTGTCGTGGCCCTTCGCCTTGATCGACACGTCGTGGCCCTCGGCGGCCTTGCGCAGCGCGCCGACCGTGGCCTGTTCGCGCGAGATGTGGGTGAACGGGTCGAACGAGTACCAGCGCATGGCGTTCTCGTGCGTCATCTTGTTGATCTCGTCGTCGGGAACATTGTTGAGGGACAACACATCCCAGAGCTCTTCGGGCGCCCCCGGCCACATCGAGTCGCTGTGTGGGTAGTCGGCCTCCCAGCAGATGTTGTCGATGCCGATCATGTTGCGCAGCGCCACGCCGACCTTGTCGCTGATGAAGCAGGTCAGGAAGTGGTCGCGGAAGACCTCGCTGGGCAGCTTGCCCTGGAAGTTCTGGTGCGTCCACGCGGAGTGCATCTCATAGGTCCGGTCCGCGCGCTCCAGGAAGTAGGGAATCCAGCCTGTTCCACCCTCGGAGAGCGCGATTTTCAGGTCCGGGTACTCCTTGATCGGCCGCGACCACAGCAAGTCGGCGGCGGCCTGCACGATGTTCATCGGCTGCAGCGTGATCATCACGTCCATCGGCGCATCCGGGGCGGTGATGGCCAGCCGGCCCGAGGAGCCGATGTGCACGTTCATCACGGTGTCGGTTTCCACCAACGCTTTCCACAGCGGGTTCCAGTACTCGTCGTGGAAGCTGGGATAGCCCATCGCGGCGGGGTTTTCGGTAAAGGTCAGCGCGTGCACGCCCTTCTTCGACACTCGACGCACCTCGGCGGCACACGCCTCGGCATCCCATATCACCGGGATCGCCATCGGAATGAAGCGCGCGGGGTAGGCGCCGCACCACTCGTCGATGTGCCAGTCGTTGTAGGCCTGCACCAGCGCAATCGAGAAGTCGTTGTCGTCGGTGGCGAACAGCCGCCCGGCGAAGCCCGGGAAAGACGGGAAGCAGATCGAGGCCAGGATGCCGCCGGCGTTCATGTCCTTGACGCGCTCGTCGACGTTGTAACAACCCGGCCGGATCTCGTCGAGCCCCGTCGGCTCGATGCCGTACTCCTCCTTGGGCCGGCCGGCGACCGCGTTGAGCGCGACGTTGGGGATCACGGTGTCGCGGAACTTCCACATGTCCGAGCCGTCGGCGTTGTGCACCAGCCGCGGCGCGTCGTCCTGGTACTTCTTCGGCAGGTGGTTCTTGAACATGTCCGGTGGCTCGACGGTGTGGTCGTCAACGCTGATCAGGATCATGTCTTCTTTGTTCATGGCCGTTGCCCTTCCATCGAATCCGTCTGTTCGATTCCGCTCCCACGCAGCCTCGGCGAATAGCTGTCCCGTGCCAAGATCACTAAATTGAAAACTATCTTCTCGCCAAGCGAGAATCAACATCCAGCGGAGGCCACGGCCGGTGGTGGCCGCCTGACCAGGGGCGGAGCGCGGCCGCTAAATTGCCGGGTTCCCGGCGACCATGCGCTGAGGTAAATGCCTGCGCCGCCCCGCAGCCCGTCCGCCGCCCCATGTCCGCTCGAAGTCGGGCATCCCGGCGGACCGGATCGGCGATCGTGCCCTGCCCATGCCCCGCCGCCGGCATTGACCGGCCGCTCGATCCGTGCAAGTCTATTGGTTGGAAATGAGAATATGATTCTCCTAGGCTGAGAGGTGGTCGGGAGGACGGCGAGAGGAGAGCACGGATGCGGTTGCCGCCGCTGCCGGCTGATCAGTGGGACGAGGCGACCCACAAGGCACTCTCGGCAATGCGTGACCCCGCCGCCAACAACGCGCTCAGCACCCTCGCCCACCACCCGGCCCTGGCCAAGGCGTTTCTGCGGTTCAACGTCCACCTATTGACCTCGTCGACGCTGCCGGCGCGCGTCCGCGAGTTGGCCATCCTGCGCGTCGCACATCGTCGCGAATGCGCCTACGAGTGGTCTCACCACGTCAGGATGGCCAAGGCCGAGGGAATCACCGACGACCAGATCGCCGCTGTGCTGGGCGGTGCCGGCGAGGACGTCGGCCACCTAGACACGTTCGACCAAACGGTGCTCACCGCCGTCGACGAACTCGAAGACAAATCCGAGTTGTCCGACGAGACGTGGGCCGCGCTCGGCGAGCACCTCAACGACCAGCAGCGCATGGATTTCGTCTTCACGGTCGGCTGCTACGCCCTGCTGGCCATGGCCTTCAAGACTTTTGGCGTACAGCCCGAACACGCCGATCAGCACTGACAGAGGAGTAAGAAAGTTGCCGCACTTCCCGAAGCCAGCCGCCGGCAGCTGGACAGAAAACTATCCCGAACTGGGGACCGCGCCGGTCGATTACACGGACTCGATCGATCCGGCGTTCTTCGAAGCCGAGCGCGAGGCGGTCTTCAGGAGGACCTGGCTCAACGTCGGCCGGGTCAACCGCCTGCCGCGCACCGGCAGCTACTTCACCAGGGAACTGCCGTCGGCGGGCAAGGGCACCTCGGTGATCATCACCAAGACCAAGGACGGATCGGTCAAGGCCTATCACAACGTCTGCCGCCACCGCGGAAACAAGTTGGTGTGGAACGATTTTCCCAACGAGGAGACCTCCGGCACCTGTCGGCAGTTCACCTGCAAGTATCACGCCTGGCGCTACAGCCTCGACGGTGACCTGACCTTTGTCCAGCAGGAAGAAGAGTTCTTCGACCTCGACAAAAGCAGATTCGGGCTGGCGCCGGTCCGCTGCGAGGTGTGGGAAGGCTTCATCTTCATCAACTTCGACGACAACGCGGCGCCCCTGATCGACTATCTCGGGCCGCTGGCCAAGAGCATCGAGGGCTACCCCTTCGGCGAGATGACGGAGACCTACTCCTACCGGGCCGAGGTCGGGAGCAACTGGAAACTGTTCATCGACGCGTTCGTCGAGTTCTACCACGCGCCGATCCTGCACCAGGGGCAGTACACCAAGGAAGAAGCCGCCAAGATCCAGAAGTACGGCTACGAGGCGCTGCACTACGAGCTCTGCGGACCGCACAACCTGCAGTCGACCTGGGGCGGTCAGGCGCCGCCCCCGGACATGTCCATGGTCAAGCCGATGGACCAGGTGTTGCGCAGCGGTCTGTTCGGTCCCTGGGACAAGCCCGAGATCATCGAGAAGCTGGAGCTGCCGCCGGGTGTCAACGTGAAGCGGGTGCCGCAGTGGGGCATCGACTCGTGGCTCTTCTACCCCAACTTCATGCTGTTGATCTGGGAGCCGGGCTGGTTCCTGACCTACCACTACTGGCCCACCGCCGTGGACAAGCACATCTTCGAGTGCACCCTGTATTTCGTCCCGCCGCGCAATGCGCGGGAACGCCTGGCCCAGGAGTTGGCCGCCGTAACCTTCAAGGAGTACGCGCTACAAGACGCCAACACGCTGGAGGCGACCCAGACCATGATCGGCACCCGGGCCGTCAAAGAATTCCTGCTCTGCGATCAGGAAGTCTTGATCCGCCATCTGCACAAGACGACCGGCGACTACGTGAAGGAGTATCAGAACAATGGCCACGTCGTTGCTGCCCGCTGAATTCGCCGACCTGGAACCGTTTTTGGGCTGGGACCTGGCGACCGAACCCGAGCGCTACGCCAAGCGGCTCAACTCGACGATGGCCGAGATGCAGGCGTTCTACGACGCCGCGTTCCCGCGCCTCAACGACGTGATCGCCTACTGTGACAAATACCCGCTGGACGATCTCCCCGAGGACGCAAAGGCTCTCATGCACATGATGCAGTCGCTCGTCACGGTGTCGTTCCCCATCGAGGCGTGGAAACAACCAAGGGTGCCTGACAGCGGCGCGGCCTGGGTCGAGTGCATCAGGGAACCGGTGATTTAACCGGTGTTGACGCTCAAGGCCGCCGGGCTGCTCGACATCGACGCCGGCGAGATCGTCTCCCCCGGCGTCATCCGGATCGACGGCGACCGGATCGCGAGTGTCGGCGGCTCAGGCCCGGAGGGCCCGGAAGACTCGGTCATCGACCTCGGCGAGGCGATCCTGCTGCCCGGGCTGATGGACATGGAGGTCAACCTGCTGATGGGCGGCCGCGGGGAGAAACCCGGCCTGTCCCAGGTTCAGGACGATCCGCCGACGCGGGTGCTGCGCGCGGTTGGCAATGCGCGGCGCACGTTGCGCGCCGGATTCACCACCGTGCGCAACCTCGGCCTGTTCGTCAAGACAGGCGGCTACCTATTGGACGTCGCGCTGGGCAAGGCCATTGACGCCGGCTGGATCGACGGTCCGCGGGTGGTGCCGGCGGGCCATGCCATCACGCCGACCGGCGGCCACTTGGACCCGACCATGTTCGCGGCGTTCGCGCCGCACGCCCTGGAACTGACCGTCGAAGAAGGGATCGCCAACGGCATCGACGAGATCCGCAAGGCGGTGCGCTACCAGATCAAACACGGCGCCGAGCTGATCAAGGTCTGCTGTTCGGGCGGAGTGATGTCGCTGACCGGTCCGCCCGGCGCGCAACACTATTCGGATGAGGAGTTGTGCGCGATCGTCGACGAGGCCCACCGGCGTGGGCTGCGCGTCGCGGCGCACACGCACGGCGCCGAAGCGGTCAAGCACGCCGTTGCGGCCGGCATCGACTGCATCGAGCATGGCTTTCTGATCGACGACGAGGCGATCGCGTCGCTGGTCGAGCATGGCACGTTCCTGGTGAGCACCCGGCGCCTGGCCGACGGCGATGCGATGGACGTCTCGCACGCTCCCCCAGAGCTGCAGGCCAAGGCGGCCGAGATGTTCCCGAAGGCGAGGACCTCCATCCTGGCCGCCTACCAGGCCGGCGTGAAGATCGCGGTCGGCACCGACGCGCCCGCGATCCCACACGGCCGCAACGCCGACGAGTTGGTCACCCTCGTCAATTGGGGGCTGCCGCCGTTGGCGGTTTTGCGGGCGGCGACGGTGACCGCGGCCGAGCTGATCAACTCGACGGACCGGGGGCGGCTCGCGGCCGGGCAACTCGCCGACATCATCGCGGTGCCGGGAAACCCCTTGGAAGACATCACCGTTACCCAGCAGGTGAGCTTCGTCATGAAAGGCGGCAAGGTCTATGTCGACAAATCGGCCAACCCGAACTGACGACCTGGTCGAGATCCAGCAGCTGCTCGCCCGCTACGCAGTGACCATCACCCAGGAAGACATCGACGGGCTGATCGGCGTCTTCACCCCGGACGGCACCTACAGCGCGTTCGGCTCTACCTATAAGTTGGACCGGTTTCCCGAGCTGGTGGCCGCCGCGCCAAAGGGGTTGTTCCTCACCGGAACTGCCTTGATCGAGAACCTTGACGGCGATGCCGCGAGCGGCACCCAGCCGCTGTGCTTCATCGACCATGCCACCCACGACATGCGGATCGGCTACTACCGCGACACCTACTCCCGCACCGCCGACGGGTGGCGGCTGAAAACCCGTGCCATGACGTTCATCCGCCGCAGCGGCGTGCACGACTCCGGGCGCCCGCACGCGGTCGGCCGTCCCACGCCGTGAATGTCGAGGAGTTCCGCGCGGGACTGCGCGCGTGGCTCGACGACAACGATCTGACGCCCGGGACCGATCACTCGCTGCAGTGCCAGATGCGGCAGTTCGCCCGGGTCAGCCGAGCGCTCTACGACGCCGATTGGATGCGCTATGGCTGGCCCACCGAGGTCGGCGGGTTGGGTGGTCCCGCGGTGCTGCGCGCGATCGTCGGCGAGGAAGTGGTCGGTCGCCGCCTCGCGGAACCCGGACCCTATTCGATGCTCGAGGTGCTCGCGCCGACGATGATCGATTACGCCCCGGCCGGGCTGGCCGCGGAGATGGTGCCGCGGCTGCTGAGCGGCGAAGAGCAGTGGTGCCAAGGCTTTTCCGAGCCGGGGTCGGGCAGCGACCTGGCCTCGTTGACCACCCGGGCGACGCAGCAAGGCGATGACTGGATCGTCAACGGGCAGAAGGTCTGGACCAGCTTCGCGCAGTTCTCGACGCGCTGCGTCCTGCTCACCCGCACCGCGCCCGGACACGACGGGATCACCGCGTTCTTCGTCGACCTCGACACCCCGGGCATCACCATCCGGCCGCTGCGGACGATGCATGGCGTCGACGAATTCTGCGAGGTCTATTACGACGACGTGGTGATCCCGGGGAGCCGGATGCTCGGGCGGCCGGGCGACGGCTGGCGACTCGCCATGGACCTGCTGCCCTATGAGCGGTCCACCTGCTTCTGGCAGCGCATCGCGTATCTGTACTCCCGCTTCGACGAACTCATCGCGCAGACGTCCGGTGCCGGTGAGTCGAACGAATCCTCGCTCGGTGCGGCGTATCTGGCGCTGCACACACTGCGCTGCCGATCCCGGGACACCCAGCACAGGCTCCGCGACGGAGCCCGCCTGGGACCCGACACGTCCATCGACAAGGTGCTGCTCGCCGGCGCAGAGCAGCGACTCTACGACACCGTCCGTGACCTGCTGCCCGGGGCGCTCGAGCTGGACGACACGCCGTGGCGCGCGGAATACCTGTACTCGCGCGCGGCGACCATTTACGGCGGCACCGCCGAAATCCAGCGCAACATCATCGCCCGCCGGCTACTGGGCCTCGGGAAGGAGTGAAGCGTGGAGCCGACGGATCCTGAGTCGCTGCGACTGCTCGAAGGTTCGCTGCGGACCACGATGACGGCCGCATCGGGGGTCAAGCTCGATGCGGCACTGGCCGACCTGGGCTGGCGCGACATGCTGGACGAAATGCCAGACATTGCCACACCTTTGGTGTTCCGCCTGCTCGGCGAGACGGGTACGCACGCGCCGGTGCTCAACGACGTGGTGTTACGCGAGAGCGGCGCACCGCCGGGCGACACGGTGCCGCTACCGTTTGCCGGTAGCTCCTGGGTGAGATGGGAACGGGGCGACGCGGGCGCGAACTCGGCAATTGACGAGTCGCTGCCGATACACCGTGTGCCACAAGGGGATCCTTTGCCGCCGGCCGCGCTACACGCGGGACGGCGGGCACTGGGTTGGTGGTTGGTCGGCGCCAGCCGGGCCATGCTCGCGCTGGCGCGCCAGCATGCCCTCGACCGCGTCCAGTTCGGGCGGCACATAAGCTCGTTCCAGGCGATCCGACACCGGCTGGCCGAAACGCTCGTTGCGATCGAGGGCGCCGAGGCGGCGCTGCACGTCGCGGCGCAAGCACACGATCACGACGGCCTGGCCGCCCTGCTGGCGAAGGCCGCCGCCGGCCAGGGCGATTCGGAGATTGTTCGCTTCGCCTCGCTGCACGCGTCTGCGCGCGATGTCACCCGTGATCACCG